>NZ_JBXUOV010000079.1:0-26687 GCF_057196585.1 Micromonospora sp. ATLC20 | reverse complement strand
GCGCCGCCGGCCCGCTCACCGCCGCCGGACCGGTCGAGCTGCGGCAGGAACCGCGAGGGCCGCCGGGCCCGCCCACCCGGCGAGCGGGCCGTGGCGTACGACAGCCAGAGCCACTCTCGGGCCCGGGTGATCCCGACGTAGAGCAGCCGCCGTTCCTCCTCGACCTGCTCCATCGTCTTCGCGTACGTGGTGGGCAGCGTGCCCTCGGCCAGCCCGACCAGGAACACCGCGTCCCACTCCAGCCCCTTCGCCGAGTGCAGCGACGCGAGCGTCACGCCCTCGACTGTGGGCACGTGCTGCTGGGCGGCCCGCCGGGCGAGTTCCTCGGTGAACCCGGTCAGGCCCGGTTCCTCCTCGGCCTGCGCCGCGTACTCCTCGGCGAGCTGGACCAGCGCGGCGAGCGCCTCCCACCGCTCGCGGGCGGCGCCGCCCGGCGGGGGCGCGTCGGGCGCCCAGCCGACGGCGGTGAGCGCCTCGACCACGGCGGCCGGCAGCGGGGTCCCCGCGTCGGCCGACCGGGTGGCGGCGCGCAACGCGATCATCGCCTGGCGCACCTCGGGCCGTTCGAAGAACCGCTCCGCGCCCTGGAGCACGTACGGCACCCCGGCCTCGGAGAGCGCCTTCTCGTACGCCTCGGACTGCGCGTTGGTGCGGAACAGCACCGCGATCTCCCGGGCCGGGGTGCCGCCCGCGACGAGCGCCCGGCATCGGGCGGCGACCGCGTTCGCCTCGGCCGGCTCGTCGGTGAAGATCCGCAGGTCCGGTTCCGGGCCGGGCCGGCGCTGGCCGTGCAGTTCCAGCCGCAGCCGCGCCTCGGTGCCCCGGGCCTGCGAGATCACCGCGTTGGCGAGCCCGACCACCTGCGGGGTGGAGCGGTAGTCGCGGACCAGCCGGACCACTGTCGCGGCCCGGTGCAGGCGGGGGAAGTCGACCAGGTACGACGAGGTGGCGCCGGTGAACGAGTAGATCGTCTGGCTGGCGTCGCCGACCACAGTGAGGTCGTCCCGGCCGCCCAGCCACGCCTCCAGCAGCCGCTGCTGGAGCGGGTTGACGTCCTGGTACTCGTCGACCACGAAGTGCCGGTACTGGTTGCGCACCTGCTCGGCGACGTCCGGGTGCTCCTCGATGCCCCAGACGGCGGCGCGCAGCATGTCCTCGAAGTCGATCACCCCGTTGCCGCGCTTGAGCCGCTCGTACGCGTCGAACACGTCCGCCACCCGGGCCGGCTCGTACGGCGTCTCGCGCAGCGCCTTGGCCGCGGCGACCACGTATTCCCCGGGCTCGACAAGCGACGACTTGGCCCACTCGATCTCGGCGGACAGGTCCCGCGCGGCGGCACGGTCGGCGCGCAGGCCGACCTTGGCGGCGGCCAGCGTGACCACCCGCACCTTGCTGTCCAGCAGCTCCGGCATGGCCCGCCCGGCCAGCAGCCGGGGCGCGAAGTAGCGGACCTGCCGCAGCGCCGCGGCGTGGAAGGTGCGCGCCTGCACCCCCTGCACCCCGAGCACGCCGAGCCGGCTGCGCATCTCGGCGGCGGCGCGGGCGGTGAACGTGACCGCCAGCACGTGCCGGCCGGCGATGTCGCCGGTCAGCGCCCGGTACGCGATCCGCGAGGTCACCGCCCGGGTCTTGCCGGTGCCGGCGCCGGCCAGGATGCAGACCGGTCCGGCCGGGGCGGTCACCGCGGACCGCTGCTCCGGATCGAGACCGGCCAGCACCCGTTCCGCCGCTGAGTGAACGCCCACAGCAGGGAATCATCCCAGCATCGTGTGACGTTGCAGCGGTTAGCCTGGCCTGATCGGACCGGGCGCGAGTCACCCCTTGGAGGATCAGACCATGCTGACGATGTATTCCACCCCGTGGTGCGGCTACTGCCACCGGCTGAAGTCGCAGCTCGACCGGGAGGGCATCGCGTACGAGGTGGTCGACATCGAGCAGGACCCGGCGGCCGCGGACTTCGTGATGAGCGTCAACGGCGGCAACCAGACCGTCCCGACGCTGCGCTTCGCCGACGGCAGCGCCCTGACCAACCCCTCGATCACCCAGGTCAAGCAGCACCTCGCGGCACTGCCCGGCTGATCTCCCGCGACACCACGAGCGGCCGTACCCGATCCGGGTGCGGCCGTTCGCCGTCGGTCAGGAGCCTCCGCGGCTGAGCACCCCGTCGTCGGCCGGCCGGCGTGGTGACGGGATCCGTGCCAGCACGGCGACCGGCGCGGTCAGTCCGCGGCCCCGCCACAGGTATATGCCGGCTGCCGTGGTGACGGCACCGACGAGGGCGAACAGCAGCCGGTAGTCGAACACGCCGACGAGCAGCGCGCCGGTGCCGATGGAGAGCGCCTGCGGCCCGCTGACCAGGGCCTCGGACGCGGCGGTGACCCGGCCGAGCAGCCGCGGCGGCGTCCGCCGCTGGATCAGCGTGTTCAACCCCACCATGGTCAGCGGCAGCGACAGGCCGGCCAGCAGCAGCGCCACCACCCCGAGCCACAACCGGGGGTACGCCAGCGCCAGCGCGGCCGGTCCGAAGAACGTCACGCCCGCCGCGAGCGCGCCGACCTCGCCGAACCGGCGGACCACTGCGGCCGAGAACAGGCCGCCGACCAGCCCGCCGACGCCCTGCACCATGACCAGCACGCCGACGAACGCGGCGTCGCGGTGCAGGCCCAGATCGACGTACGCGAAGATCAGCGACTCGGTGAAACCCATCACCAGCGAGCCCAGCCCGTACCCGAGCAGCGCCCGGCGCAGCGCCGGTTCGCCGGTCAGGTGGCGCAGCCCCGCACCCAGTTCGGACGGCCCGCGCCGATCGGGCCGTGCCGGCGTGCCCTCCTCCACGCGCAGCCGCGCGACCACCGCCGCCGCGGTGACGAAGCCGGTCATGGCGAGCAGGACCAGCAGCCAGCCGCCCACGGCGGCGTACACGCCCGCCCCGGCCAGCGGCCCGATCAGCCGCAGGCCCTGCCGGACGGTCTGGAGCAGCCCGTTCGCGTCGGCGAGCAGGTCGGGCGGAACCAGGTGCCGGATCAGTCCGTTGAGCACGGCGGTGAGCGTGATGTACGACAGCCCGTAGAGCGCGGCGACCACGTAGATCACCCAGACGTCGGACCTGTCCCGGACCATGAGCAGCGGGCCGAGCAGCACTGCCGCGACCAGGTTGGCGGCGATGAAGAACTGCCGCCTGCGGTAGCGGTCGACCACCCAGCCGACCAGCGGGGCGAGCGCCATCGGCGCGATGACCGCGAAGATGGTCGCCCCGGCCATGCTGTCCGAGCCGGTCAGGTCCTTGACCCAGACGGCCAGGGCGAGCAGCAGGACCGACTCCGCCGCCATGCTCGCGACGAGCGCGGCGAACAGGAGACGGAAGTCGGGGCGGCGCAGGACGGTGCGCATCAGGTCCCTCCACGGTCCTCTTTTTGTCTCGTGACACGCCCGTGCCGGAGCCTCCGACGCCGGTCGCGCCGTCCATACTGACCGTGGGGGGCGAATTTCATACAGTTACCGTCGCGTCAAGCGACGGTCGACGGGAAAGAGGACGCCGTGCCTCCTGCCGCACCAGGCCCGATTCTGCGCCGTCGTCGCCTCGGCATCGAGCTGCGTCGGCTCCGCGAACAGGCCGGTCTGACCGGTGACCAGGTCATCGAGCGGATCGGCTGGGCCTCCGCATCCAAGTTGTCCCGTCTGGAGAACGGCCGCAGCCGCCCCGACCCGGACGACGTGGACGTGTTGCTGACGCTCTACGGCGCCGACGAGGAGCAGCGCGCGGAGCTGACCGGGATCACCCACGAGGCCGGCGACATGCGCGGCTGGCTGCGCAACTTCCCGGTGATGACCCAGCAGCAGCGCGCCTTCGCCGAGCTGGAGGCGGGTTGCGCGGAGATCTCCGAGTACAACCCGGTGCTGGTGCCGGGGCTGCTGCAGACGCCCGGGTACGCCCGGCACCGGATCATGTCCGCCGCGCAGGTCGCCGCCGAGGCCGGCGACCCGGAGACAGAGGATCCCGAGACCGAGGTACGCGCGCGGCAGGCCCGCCAGTCGCTGCTGACCCGCTCCCCCGACGTTCCCCGCTACACGGCGGTGCTGGAGGAGGCGGCGCTCGGCCGCCGGGCCGGGCCGCCGGAGGTGCTGCACGAACAGCTCGTCCACCTGTGCGAGATGGCACTGCTGCCGAACGTGACGCTGCGTCTGCTGCTGCGGGACACCCGGGTCGGTGACTGGTACCTTCCGCCGACCGCGTTCTCGGTCTACCGGTTCGCCGATCCCCTCGATCCGGAGACACTCGCCATCGAAGGTGGGTTCACCGACGTCATGTCAACCGAGGTAAACACCCTAAATCGCTATAAAGTGGTGTTCGAGTGGCTATGCTCGTCGGCACTCTCCGCATCGGACACCCTCTCCTGGTTGATCGAGGCGACGGGACGGCTGACCGGCACGGCAGTCGAGTCCACGGTGGCGTACGGGCCGGCAACGGCGCCGGCCCAGCGTCGCCGGGACTCGGGGCGCCTCACCACGGAACGGTGATCCGGCACGGACACCGCCCGCGCTCCGGCGTCGCTCGGTCCCATCGGAGCACCTCACCAGGAGCAAGCACCATGAACGAGATCCACACCAGCACGACCGCCCGCTCGGGACGGCTCGCCGGCGCCGCCTGGCGCAAGAGCACCCGCAGCCAGACCTCCAACTGCGTGGAGGTCGCACCGCTCGGCGCCGGGCCGGGCACCGTGGCGCTGCGGGACAGCAAGGACCCGAGCGGACCGGTCCTGCTGTTCGACCGGGCCGGTTGGCTCGGCTTCCTCGCCGGCACGAAGAGCGGTCAGTTCGATCTGGACTGATCCGGCGAACCACGGGGGGCCGTCGGCGCGAGCCGGCGGCCCCTCGCGCGTCCATCCCCGACAACGGTGCTGACCTGGGATCCCCCGATCGGTCGAGCTGGCGCGTTCCCCTTGCCGGGCGGACACATCGGCGTAACATGACGCGGGAGTGACGTGGAAGTTCCAGCGTGTAACCGCCGATTGTCCGGGGGACACCATGCGGTTCCTGATCGTCCGCACCGAGATCCGCACCGCCGCCGACGCCGACATCGCCGCCGCCTGGGCGGGCGGAGGCCGCCTGCGGGACGAGACGTGCACGCCCGAACCCCGCCGCCAGGTCGTCCACGCCGAGGACCGGGACGCCGCACTCCTGCTCGCCCGCGCACTGTCCGCCGTCGGTGCGGTACGCGCGGGCCGGCACCGGGTCAAGGTGCTGCCGATCGCGGAACCCACCCCTGGGCACCCGTACCGCTGGGACGGTGGATGACCGGACGCTGACGTCCGTCGTGGCCGGCCGGCCTCCCCCGCCGTTTTCCCGCCTCACCCGGTCTCGACGGCACGTGTTCCCGGCCCGCGACCGTCGCGGCAACGACGGTCCGGGTCGGGGCCGCGTCCCCGCCCCAGGCCCACCCGGCCCGAGTCCGCCCGGCCTCGCCAGTTCGGGGAGGTGGCTGCATCCCACCGCCCCCGACCACGCCACTTCCCCGAACTGGTGCCGCCGCACCAACCGAAACACCCCAACCCGACGGGCGGGCGGGCGGAACCAGTGCGGGTCAGCAGTGGCCGTCGAGCCAGCGGTGCACCAGGAACAACGCGATCGACGACGGCGGCGGCAGGACCAGCTGGTCTCCCCCGCCCACCGGCACCGGCTCGCCCGCCAGCGCCGCGCCGATCTCCCGCCGGGTGAACCAGCGCGCGTGCGCGATCTCGGCCAGGTCGACCCGGATCGGCGCGTCCGCGTCGGCGCGGGCCAGGAAGCCGAGCATCAGCGAGCCGGGGAACGGCCAGGACTGGCTGCCCACGTACCCGATCTCCTCGACCGGGACGCCCACCTCCTCGCGGACCTCGCGCAGCACGGCGGCCTCGGCCGACTCGCCGGGCTCGACGTATCCGGCCAGGCAGGAGTAGCGGCGCTGTCCCGGGGTGCGGGGCCAGGCCGCGTTGTTGCCGAGCAGGCAGCGGCCGTCCGGGCCGTCCACACCGTCGTGCACCAGCACGATCATGGCCGGATCGGTACGCGGCCAGACCCGGCCGCCGTCCGGGTCGATCCGCGACCAGCCGGCCTCGTCGGCGCTCGTCGCCTTGCCGGTCGTCGACGAGTAGCCGTGCCGCAGGTGCCAGTTGAGCAGCGCCAGCGCGGTGGTGAACAGGCCCGCGTCCCGGTCGGTCATCAGGTGACCGACCTCGCGCAGGTGGGCCGGACGGGTGTCCGGCAGCGCCGGCAGCGGCCCGTCCACCGCGAACACCGGCACGCCGTCCGGCTCGACGCCGAGGAACATCGGCACCGACCGGGGCACCTCGGGCAGCTCACCGGGGCCGACCAGGACCAGCTCCGGCGGGGTGGACGCGCCCCGGACCAGCGCCCGCCCCTCGGCGGCGGAGTCGAGCACCAGCACCCTTGCCCGTTCCCACGCCTCGGTCAGCCAGGCCGGATCGGTACGCCGGTGCGCGGCCCGGTCGAGCGTCGACCGGGCCAGCGGCGGGGCGGGTTCGCCGCTCATGCCGATTCCGTACGCACCGGTGTCAGCGCGGCGAGCGACTCGGCCACCCGCGCCGCGTCGCCGAGCACGACGGTGACCGCGCGGGCCGGGGCCAGGTAGCGGGCGGCCACCTCGGCCACGTCGTCCACCGTCGTGGCGGCCAGCCGGGCGGCGTACTCGGCGAGGAAGTCCAGCCGCAGCCCGTTGCCGGCGTACGCGCTGGTCAGCGACGCGAGACCGGCCTGGGTGGACATGCCGAGCTGAAGGGTGCCGAGCGCGTACTGACGGGCCTGCTCCAGCTCGTCGGTCTTCGGCGGCACCGTCGCCAGGCGGCCCAGCTCGTAGGTCGTCTCCACCAGCGCCGCCGCTGTCACCTCGGTGGCCACCTCGGCGCCGGCGACGAGCAGCGAACCGGCCACCGAGTGCTCGACGAGCGAATGCGGCCCGTACGTGTAGCCCTTGTCCTCCCGGATGTTCTCCACCCAGCGGGAGGAGAAGTAGCCGCCGAAGATCAGGTTGGCGAGCTGCAACGCGGCGTGGTCCGGGTGGGTGCGGGGCACCGCCGGCAGCGCGAGGCGTACCGAGGACTGCACCGAGCCGGGCCGGTCGACCAGCAGCAACGGCCCGGGTTCCAGCGGCGGCGCCGGGGGCAGCTCGGCGACGTGTCCGTCACCGCGCCACCAGGCGAGCGCCTTCTCGGCCGCGTCCAGCGCCCGCTCCGGGGCCACGTCGCCGACGAGCACCAGCACCGCACCGGCCGGATGCACCCGCTCGGCGTGCAGCCGGCGCAACGCGGCCGGGCGGACCGCCCGGACCTGGTCCGGGTCGGGCGTCTGCTCCGCGTACGGGTGCCGGCCGTACACCCGCTTGAGCAGCGCGGTGCGGGCCAGGTGCGACGGCTGGCTCTGGGCGACCTGGATGCGGTCGACCAGGCGGTCCCGCTCGGTCTCCACCCAGTCGGCCGGGTAGGTGGCGCCGGTGAGCACCTCGGCGAGCAGTTCCAGCATCCGGTCCAGGCCGGTGACCAGGCCCGCGCCGGAGAGCATCAGCCGGTCCGGGTCGAGGCCGGCGGTCAGTCCGCCGCCGACCTTCTGCAACTCGGCCGCCAGCTCGGTGGCGCTGTGCGCCTGCGTGCCGGAGAGCATGGTCTGCGCCAGCATCGCGCCGCGGGCCAGGTGGGTGCGCCCGAACGGCATCCACAGTCGCAGCTCGACCAGCGGTACGGAGGAGCGGCGTACCGCGATCACGGTGAGGCCGTTGGCAAGCGTGCGCTCGGCCTGCTTGGGCACCTTGAGGCGGCGGTTCGGACCGAGTGCCGGCAGCGGCCGGACGGTGGTGGCGGTGGTCGTACCCGTGCTCATCGAGCACCTCCCGCGATGACCTCGACTGCCGCGCGGCGCTCGGGCCGCAGGGTGGCGGCGGCGGCGCGGACCTGTTCCTCGGTCACCTCGCCGACCAGCCGGGGCAGGTCGTTGAGCAGGCCGGGTTCGCCACGTTGCTGTTCCAGCACCGCCATCCGCAACGCGCGGCCGAGCACCGCGTCCGTGTCGCGCAGCAGGTGGGTGGCCATCCGGGCCTGGGTACGCGCCAGCTCCCCCTCGGTCAGCCCGTCGGTCGCCAGCCGGTCCAGTTCCTCGTCGATGGTGCGCAGCACCTTGTCCACGTCACCGCCGGGCGGCAGGTGCGCCTGGAGCAGCAGCGCGGTGGGGTCGCGGACGTCGAACGGGTCGCCCATGAAGCCGAGGTACCCGCCGAGGCTGGTGACCGACCGGTCGCGCTGCACCAGCCGCTCGACCAGCCGGGAGGCGTCGCCGTCGGTGAGCACCTCGGCCAGCACCACGTACGGCAGATAACCGGCGAAGTCGCCGACCGGGTCGGGCACCCGCCACGCGCCGGCCACCGCCGGGAGCGGGGCCAGCGCGTCGGTGTACGTGCTGCGCCGCTCGGTGGTCAGGTCGGGCTCGGCGAAGTCGGGCCGCTGCGGGGCGGGCCGGGCCGGCACGTCCCCGAAGTGCCGCTCGATCAGCGTGGTCGCCTCGGCCACGTCGATGTCGCCGCTGACCGCGAGTACGGCGTTGCCGCTGGCGTAGTAGCGGCGGAAGAAGTCGGCGGCGTCGGCCACTGTCGCCGACTCCAGGTCGACGAAGGAGCCGTAGCCGTCGTGCGCGTTGGGGAAGGTGTCGAACATCACCGGGGGCAGCGTCAGCCAGGGGAACCCGCCGTACGGCCGGTTCAGCACGTTGACCCGGATCTCCTCCTTGACCACGTCGACCTGGTTGCGCAGGTTCTCCTCGGTCAGCCGGGGGCCGCGCATCCGGTCGGCCTCCAGGAACAGCGCCCGTTCCAGGGCGTTCGCGGGAAGCGTCTCGAAGTAGTCGGTGTAGTCCAGGTGGGTGGAGCCGTTGAACGTCCCGCCCGCGCCCTGGACGTGCCGGAAGTGGGCCAGCTTCTCCAGGTTCTCCGAGCCCTGGAACATCAGGTGCTCGAAGAGGTGGGCGAACCCGGTGCGTCCCTCGGGCTCGGAGCGGATGCCGACGTCGTAGACCACCGCCACCCCGATGACCGGGGCGCTGCGGTCCGGCGTGAGCACCACGCGCAGGCCGTTGTCGAGGGTGAACCGTTCGACCGGGTACTTCGTCGCTGGGATCTTCGCTCTCCGCGTCGGCACGAGATCGACACTAGCGCCTCGGCACCGGCTCTATCGCCGGTGTGCCCTGGCCGAACGGTGGACTGTTGCGGGACGGGTCTTGACGCCGACGGCCGCTTGCCCCACTCTTCCTACCAACTAAATAGGAATACTGCGGATTGGACATTCGATGAGAGGGCTTCCCCTGCGCCGCCTGGTCACCCTGGCGACCCTGGCCGCGGTCGGCGCGGCCACGCTCGGCACCACCGCCGCCTGCGGCGAGGACAGCGACGCCGCCGCCGGGTCCGGCCCGGTGACGCTGCGCCTGGGCTACTTCCCCAACATCACGCACGCCCCGGCCGTGGTCGGCGTGGAGAAGGGGATCTTCGCCGAGAAGCTCGGCAGCGACGTCGAGCTGGACACCAAGACGTTCAACGCCGGCCCGGCCGCCATCGAGGCCGTCTTCTCCGGCGCGCTCGACGCCACGTACATCGGCCCGAACCCGACGGTGAACGCCTTCTCCAAGTCCAAGGGCGAGGCGGTCCGGGTCATCTCCGGCGCCGCGTCCGGCGGCGTCGCGCTCGTGGTCAAGCCCGGCATCACCTCGGTGGAGCAGCTGCGCGGCAAGAAGATCGCCACCCCGCAGCTCGGCAACACCCAGGACGTGGCGCTGCGCTTCTGGCTCAAGGAGAAGGGCCTGGAGACCACCAAGGAGGGCGGCGGCGACGTCAAGATCGTGCCGCAGGAGAACGCGCAGACAGTCGAGACGTTCGGCAGCGGCGCCATCGACGGTGCCTGGGTGCCTGAGCCGTTCGTCTCCCGGCTCGTCAACGCCGGCGGCAAGGTGCTCGTCGACGAGCGCGACCTGTGGCCGGACAAGAAGTTCGTCATCACCAACCTGCTGGTCAGCACCAAGTTCCTCAAGGCGCACCCGGACGTGGTGAAGAAGCTGGTCGAGGGCCAGGTCGCGGCGAACGAGTTCGTCAACACCAAGCCGGACGAGGCACAGCAGGCCATCTCCGACCACATCGGCAAGATCACCGGCAAGCCGCTGGACCTCAAGCTGATCAAGCAGGCATGGCCGACGCTGGAGTTCACGAACGACCCGATCCCGTCGTCGCTGAAGACCGGTCTGGACCACGCGGTCGCGGTCGGGCTGACCCAGCCGGTCGACCTGAACGGCCTCTACGACCTGAAGTACCTCAACGAGGTGCTCAAGACGCAGGGCAAGCCCGAGGTCAGCCAGCCGTGACGACGACCGGCACGACCCCGCGCAGCGCGACCGGCTCGGTCGCGCTGCGCGGCGTGACGAAGGTGTACGGCCAGGGCGAGCAGGCGGTCCTGGCGCTGGACGGGCTGTCGCTCGATGTCGCCCCGGGTGAGTTCGTCTGCATGGTCGGCGCGTCCGGCTGCGGCAAGAGCACGCTGCTCAACCTGGTCGCCGGGCTGGACCGGGCCAGCGGCGGCACGATCGAACTGGGCGAGGGCGTCAACCCGGGACTCATGTTCCAGGAGCCGGCGCTGTTCCCCTGGCTGACCGTCGAGGGCAACGTCGAGGTGCCGCTGAAGCTGCGCGGGCTCCCCCGTGACCAGCGCAAGGAGCGGGTGGCCGAGCTGCTGCGCACGGTCCACCTGTCCGAGTTCGGCCGTAAGCGGCCGCACCAGCTCTCCGGCGGCATGCGGCAGCGGGTCGCGCTGGCCCGCACGCTCGCGCTGGAGACGCCGGTGCTGCTGATGGACGAACCGTTCGGCGCGCTGGACGCGATGACCCGCGACATCCTGCACGACGAGCTGGAGCGGATCTGGACCGAGCGCAAGCTCACCGTCCTGTTCGTCACGCACAACGTCCGCGAGGCGGCCCGGCTCGCCGACCGCATCGTGCTGCTCTCCAGCCGGCCCGGCCGGATCATCTACTCCACCGAGGTCGCCGTGCCGCGCCCCCGGCGGATCGACTCGCCGGAGGTCTCGGCCATCGCCGCCGAGGTCACCGACCGGCTGCGCAAGGAGGTGGGCCGGCATGGCCAGTGACACCCTCGCCGGGTCGGCGCGTACCGACGCGGAGATCTCCGGACTCGACGCCCTGGAGATCGCCGGCCGGGAGAAGGGCCCGTCCCGGGTACGCCGCCTGTGGTCGGCCACCTGGCCCAAGTTCGCCGCACTCGCGCTGGCCGTCGCCATCTGGCAGGCGGTGGTCTGGTCCGGGTGGAAGGAACCGTGGGCACTGCCCGGCCCGGCGGTGGTCTTCGGCGACCTCGGGGACTACCTGCTCAGCTCGGCGCTGTGGGAGGGCCTTGCGACCACCGCCCGGCGCGCGGCGGTCGGGTTCGCCGCCGCGGTCGCGGTCGGCCTGCTGCTCGGCCTGGGCGTGGCCCGGGTCAAGGTACTCCGGGCCGCGCTCGGCTCGATGATCACCGCGTTGCAGACCATGCCGTCGATCGCCTGGTTCCCGCTGGCCATCCTGCTGTTCCAGCTCAGCGAGCAGGCGATCTTCTTCGTGGTGGTGCTCGGTGCCGCGCCGTCGGTCGCCAACGGCGTCATCCACGGCGTGGACTACGTGCCGCCGCTGCTGGTCCGCGCCGGCCGCAACCTCGGCGCCCGGGGGCTCAACCTCTACCGGTACGTGATCGCGCCGGCCGCGCTGCCCGCCATCGTGGCCGGGCTCAAGCAGGGCTGGGCGTTCGCCTGGCGCAGCCTGATGGCCGGTGAGCTGCTGGTGGTCATCGCCACCCGCACCTCGATCGGCGCGCAGCTCACGTACGCACGCGAGCTGAGCGAGGCGCCACGCCTGATGGCCATCATGATCGTCATCCTGGTGGTGGGCCTGCTCGTGGACACCGCGTTCGGAGCCGCCGACAAGGCGATCCGCCGCCGCTGGGGCGTGCTGGACCAGGCCGGCAACTGACGTCGTGTACATCTCCGCGCGCGCCGACTACGCGCTCCGGGCCATGCTCGCCGTCGCCGACGCCGCCGTCACCAGCGGCGCCCCGGCGGCCGGCGGCGGCGAGCTGGTCAAGGCGGCGAGCCTGGCCGAGAGCCAGGACATCCCGCTCAGCTTCCTCCAGGGGATCCTGCTCGACCTGCGGCGGGCCGGGCTGCTGCACAGCCACCGCGGCACCGAGGGCGGGTACGCGCTGACCCGCCCACCGGACGAGATCAGCGTCGGTGACGTGCTGCGCGCTGTCGGTGGCGCGATCACCAGCGTCCGGGGCATCCCCGCGGACCGGGCCGGCTACCACGGCGTGGCCACCGGCCTGCGGGACGTGTGGCTGGCGGTGGACGGCGCGATCGCCCTGGTCGTGGACCGGACCACACTCACCGACCTGCTGAGCGACCGGGCCACGGCACCCTGACGCGCGTCCGGTCACGACGTCGGCGGCCGTACCTACCCGTCGCGGACCATGCGGATCTCGCATACGCCGTCCTGGACCTGCGTCGTACCGTCGGCGACGAAGCCGTGCCGGCGGTAGAACGCCTGGGCACGAGGGTTGGGATCGGCGACCCACAGCGCCGCCGGCTCCGCCGGGTCGAGGACGGCCCGCAACAACGCCGGCCCGGCGCCGGTGCCGTGATCGGCCGCGTGCACGTAGAGGACGTACAGCTGGCGCGCCCACGCCGCCTCGGCATCGAGCGGCGGGCCCGACATCGCGATCCCGACCAGTTCGCCTCCCCGCTCGGCCACCGCCGCCCGGTTCTCCCGATAGCGCTCGTCGGTCAACGCGGCGGTCCAGAACCGCTCCCGGAAGGCCGGCAGGTCCGGGTCGTCGAGCACCGTGTCCGGCATGAGCCCGCGGTACGTCTCCTGCCAGCACCGGACATGCACGCGTGCCATATGGGCGGCGTCCTCGGCCCGGGCCTCGCGAACGGTCACCGACGGGTCCACCGCCGCATCGTAGGCGGCCGGCCGTTCCGGCATCGCCCCTTTTCGGGGCGTCTACTGAGTGTGCGGGGCGCTCATCCCGGGGGTGAAGCTGCGGGCGGCGCCGCGATCCGGCGAGCCGCCGTCGGCGGGCTGCCAGGGCCCGAACGCGGCCACCGCGGCGAGCGCCAGGCCGGCCCCCGCCACCGCGAGCACCAGCACCACTTCCCGCGCTCCGCCCGATCCGGCTTCCCCCGCCATGAACCGCTCCCTCCGCGTCCGGCCGACCCCCCGACCGGTCCCCCACGCAGCAGCATCACCGCCGGGGTCCGGTCGCACAGTCGGGCAGCCGACCGAACAGAGACTGATTCCCGACTCAGGAGCGAACGCTCGGCACGACCGGAGACGAGCCGGTCACGCGCGGGCCGCGGTCAGCGGCGGCGCGGGCGCCGGCGAGGACGGGTTCCCGGGGCGGGGTGCGCGGCGGCGGGCGCGGTGATGGTCACCGGCACGCCGGACGGCTCCCGGGCGCCGGTGAGCCGGCTCAGCTCGCCGTCGCCGGCGCGTACCCGCGTGGTCTTGGGGTTGATGCCCGCGGTGCTCATCAGCCGGGCCACGTCGCGGCGCTGGTCCGGCAGGACGAGCGTCACCACGGTGCCCGACTCGCCGGCCCGCGCGGTCCGGCCGCCCCGGTGCAGGTAGTCCTTGGCCTCGGCGGGCGGGTCGGCGTTGACGACCAGGTCCAGCCCGTCGACGTGGATGCCCCGGGCCGCCACGTCGGTCGCCACCAGCGCGGTGACCTGGCCGGTGCGGAACTGCTCCAGGATGCGGGTGCGCTGCGGCTGCGACTTGCCGCCGTGCAGCGCCGCCGCGCGTACGCCCTTGGCGAGCAACTGGCGGGCCACCCGGTCGGCGCGGTGCTTGGTGGCGATGAACACGATGGTGCGGCCCTCGCGGGCGGCGATGTGCGCCAGCGCGGCCGGCTTGTCCTCCGCCTCCAGGTGAAGCACGTGGTGCGTCATCGCGGTGACGGTGGCGGTGCCCGGGTCGACGGAGTGCGTCACCGGGTCGGTCAGGAAGCGGCGGACCAGCCGGTCCACGCCGCGGTCCAGGGTGGCCGAGAACAGCATCCGCTGCCCGCCCGGGGCTACCTGCTCCAGCAGCTTCGTCACCTGCGGCAGGAAGCCCATGTCGGCCATCTGGTCGGCCTCGTCCAGCACGGTGATGGCCACCTGGTCCAGCCGCGCGTCCCCCCTGTCGATCAGGTCGTGCAGCCGGCCCGGCGTGGCCACCAGCACCTCGGCGCCGGCGCGCAGCGCGGCCGCCTGCCGGCCCAGCGAGAGCCCGCCGACCACTGTGGCGCAGCGCAGGCCGAGCGTGGCGGCGTACGGTGCGAGCGCGTCGGTCACCTGCGCGGCCAGTTCCCGGGTCGGTACGAGCACCAGCGCGAGCGGGCGGCCCGGGCGGGCCCGGCGACCGGCCGTACGGTGCAGCAGCGGCAACCCGAACGCGAGCGTCTTGCCGGAGCCGGTCCGGCCCCGGCCGAGCACGTCGCGACCGGCCAGCGAGTCCGGGATCGTGGCCGCCTGGATCGGGAACGGCGCGGAGATGCCCTGCGCGGCCAGCTCGGAGACGAGCGCCGGAGCCAGGCCGGTGGCGGCGAACGTGGGCAGGGTCGTGGTCATGCGGAAAGCCTTCCTCGACGCGGCACGTGTCGAGGAAGGGCGCCGGAAGACGGCGCGTCACCGGCGTAACCGGTGGTCACAAGCACGAACCGAAGGGACGGGCCGGCCCGGCAGAGGCGGGCCGGCCCGTGCACCGCGCCCGAGAGGGCGCGGTGGTGGTGCCGGTTGATCCGAAGATCAGAGCGGGCGGATGTTCTCCGCCTGCGGGCCCTTCTGGCCCTGGGTCACCTCGAACTCGACCCGCTGGTTCTCGTCCAGGCTCCGGTAGCCGGAGGTCTGGATCGCCGAGAAGTGGGCGAAGACGTCGGCGCCGCCGTCGTCCGGGGTGATGAAGCCGAAGCCCTTGTCAGCGTTGAACCACTTGACGGTGCCAATTGCCATGTGTTTCGTCTCCTTGACGGAACGGTCGACCCGCACGTGTTGCGGGCCGGAGAGGAGCACCCCGCGCGTGGAATACGCGGCGTGCCTGTCGCTGCTGGTCGCCCCGCCCGGAGAACTCCGGACACAACAAAGAGCGCCTGGGGCCACAATCCGCCAGGCGCACACAGAGTCTCTGGAAACCAAAACTGCAACCCGGCCAACGTATCACGGATTCGTGCGCTGCGGGAGATCCCCCGGGATTTCCGGCACGGCGGCCACCAGACCGGCCAGTCCCTCCGCGTCGAGCAGGTCGGCCGGGCGGACGGTGGCGGAGTCCCGCACGTAGTGGAACGCGGCGCCCACCCGCTCCACCGGCACCCCGGCCAGCTCCGCCCAGGCCAGCCGGTAGACCGCCAGCTGCACCGCCGCCGCGTCGGCCTCCCGGCCGGACGGCTGCCGCCCGGTCTTCCAGTCGACCACGTCGTAGCGCCCGCCCGGGCGGGCGAACACGGCGTCCATCCGGCCCCGGACCACGACGCCGCCGATGACGGTGGCGAACGGCACCTCCACCTCCACCGGCACCCGGTCGGCCCACTCGCCGGCCAGGAAGCGCTCCTGCAACTCGACCAGCGCCTCGTCCGGGGCCGCGTCCTCGTCCGCCGCGCCGGGCAGCTCGTCCACGTCGAGCAGCCGGTCCGCGCCGAAGCGCTGCTCCAGCCAGGCGTGGAACGCGGTACCGCGCCGGGCGTACGGGTTCGGCTCGGTGGGCATCGGTCGGCGCAGCGTCCGGGCCAGCGCCTCCGGGTCGCGGCGCAGCGCCACGAGCTGGGTCACCGACATCTGGCCGGGTAGTTCGACCTCGACCGCCTCGGCCTGCCGGGCCAGCTCCGCCCGCTCGGCGAGCAGCAGATCGGCCTCACGCCGCCAGCGGGCCACCTCGGCGTCCTCCGCCGCTCCCGTGGTGGCGAGCACTGCCGCCTCGCGGCGGGCCGTCTCCGGGTCGGCCAGGTGCCGGCGGACCAGCGCCGCCGCCTCGGTCAGCGCCGGCCGGCGGGCGCCCAGCGGGTCGGCCGGCCATTCGGCCCGCAGCACCGTCTCGGTGGTCGGGTTCACCGCGTCACCGGCCGGTTCCGGCGTCCACGCGTCCACCACGTGCCCGTCCGCGCCGGCCAGGCAGGCGTCGTGCACCTCCCGCAGGAACACCGACGGGCCGCGGAACCGCTTGGTCCCCTCCCCCCACCAGTAGCCGGAGCAGAGCAGCAGCCGGCGGGGGCGGGTCACCGCCACGTACGCCAGCCGGCGCTCCTCCCGCTCGTCGTGCGCCCGCCACGCGTCGGTGAAGTCGGTCAGCGCCCGGGCCACGCCACGCTGGTCCTCCGCCTCCGGCAGGCCCAGTTCGGGCAGCCCGCCCGCGTCGCCGCGCAACGGGAACGGCAGCACGCCCAGCCCGCCCAGCCAGTGGTCGGAGTTGCGGACCGGCCCCGGCCAGACGCCCCGGGTCATCCCGGCCACCGCCACCACGTCCCACTCCAGGCCCTTCGCGGCGTGCGCGGTGAGCACCTGCACCGCGCCGGCCACCACCTCGACCTCGCCGGGCGCCAGCCCGCGCTCCTCGTCCTCGGCGGCGGCCAGGTAGGCGAGGAAACCGGCGAGCGTGGCGCCGGGCGTCTCGCCGCTGAACCGGGCCGCCACGTCGCCGAGCGCGTCCAGGTGGGCGCGGGCCAGCCCGGCGTCGCCCGCGCCGTCCCGCCCGGCCCGGACCGCCACCTCCACGTCGAGGCCGATGGTCCGCTCGATGTCCGCGATCAGCTCCGGCAGCGACTGGTCCAGCCGGTAGCGCAGCAGCGCCAGCTCCATCCCGTACGAGCGCAGCCGCGCGTAGCCCTCGGCGGAGTACGCCTGCGCCGGCCCCAGATCCGCCAGCGCCTCGACCAGCGTGGCCTCGTCCAGCGCGTCCACGGTGATCTCCGGGCCCTCGTCGCCGGTCAGCTCCCGGCGGCTGCGGGCGATCGCGCGGGCCCGGCGGTGCAGGGCGACCAGGTCACGCGGGCCGATCCGCCAGCGCGCGCCGGTGAGCAGCCGCAGCAGCGCCGCCCCGTCGGTCGGGTCGGCGAGCACGCGCAGCGTGCACACCACGTCCCGTACCTCGGGGGTGTCCAGCAGCCCACCCAGGCCGACCACGTCGACAGGCAGCCCGCGAGCGCGCAACGCCGCCTCGATCGCCGGGATCTGGCTGCGCAGCCGCACCAGCACCGCAGTGGTCGGGCGGCGGTCGGCCGGGATGTGCTCGGGCAGCGCGCCGGGCATCCCGGCCACGCCCCGCCAGGCCGCCAGCACGCTGTCCGCGATCCAGTCGGCCTCGTCGGCGTACGTCTCCAGCAGCGCGCAGTGCACGGTGCCGCCGGCCTGCCCGCCCGGCGTGCGGTGCGGGATCGGGTCGCGGACACTGAGCGCGGCGTGCAGTTCCGGCACCCGCGCGCCGGCCGCCCGCAGCGGCACCGACAGCGTGTTGGCGACGCCGAGGATCTCCGGCCGGTTACGCCAGCTCGTAGTAAGGCTGAGCACGTCGGCGGGGCTGCCGTCGGTACGGGCGAACTCGGCCGGGAACCGGTCGAGCGTGCCGGCGCTGGCCCCGCGCCAGCCGTAGATGGACTGGCACGGGTCGCCGACGGCGGTGACCGGGTGGCCGCCGCCGAACAGCGCGTTGAGCAGCACCACCTGGGCGTGGCTGGTGTCCTGGTACTCGTCGAGCAGCACCACCCGGAACCGGTCCCGCTCGATCACACCGACGCCGGGGTGGTCGCGGGCCACCCGGGCCGCGCGGGCGAGCTGGTCGGCGAAGTCCATCGCCTCGAAGTCGTCCTTGCGCCGGGCGTACGCGCGCACCAGCGGCAGCAGCTTCAGCCGGGTCCGCTGGAGCTGGAGCGCCTTGCGCACGTCGGCGTAGACCCGGCCCGGCCGGGACTGCACGTCGGCGAAGAACCGGCCGGTCCAGGCGGCCAGCTCGTCCGGGTCGACCAGGTGCTCGTCCAGCTCACCGGCGAGCGCCAGCACGGCGTCGGTGATGGTCGACGGCATCCGGTCCACCTCGGACATGTCGCCGTCGTAGTTGCGCACCAGCAGGTCGACGAGCTGCCAGCGGGACGCCTCGGTGAGCAGCCGGGTGGTCGGCTCGTACCCGGCGCGCAGCCCGTGCTCGGTGACGATCCGCCCGGCGTACGAGTGGTACGTGGACACGGTCGGCTCGCCCGCCAGCGGGTCGTCGTGCGGGTCCCGCCCCTGCCGGCCGAGCCGCCGGATGAGCTGGTCGAGCCGGGTCCGGACCCGGTGCGCCAGCTCGCCGGCCGCCTTACGGGTGAAGGTGAGGCCGAGGATGTGCTCGGGGCGTACGTAGGAGTTGGCGACCAGCCACATCACCCGCGCGGCCATCGTCTCGGTCTTGCCCGACCCGGCACCCGCGACCACCAGCAGCGGCTCCACCGGCGCGGCGATGATCGCGGCCTGCTCCCGGGTGGGCGCCGGCAGCCGCAGCAGCCGGGCCAGCTCGACGGGCGTGTAGCGGGGCCCCGCGTCGGCGGTGCGCGGCGCGGGCGTGGCGGAGGCGCCGAACAGCGCCGGCTGAACGCTCACGAGCCCTCCGGTGGCGGTTCGACCACCTGGCGGCCCTGGCCGGAGACCGGGCAGCTGGTGCGTACCGGGCAGACCCGGCACTTGGAGTTGGCCACGGCGGCGAACGTCGAGGCGGCCATCGTGTCCGCGGTACGGCGTACCAGCGCGGTGGCCCACCCGGCCTCCGGACCCTCCCCGGCCGCGGCCTGGGTCTGCTCCTTGGCGTCCCGCGCGCCGGTGCCGAGCTGCACCAGCGCGGCCCCGCCCGGCTCCTCGCCGAACTCGGCGAACCCGCCCGCCTCCACGGCCGCCTGGTACGCGCCGAGCTGCGGATGCTCGGCCACCTCCCGCTCGGTGACCGCCGTCGACTTGCCGGTCTTCAGGTCGATCACCACGAGCCGCCCCTCGTCGTCGACCTCCAGCCGGTCGACCCGGCCGGTCAGCTCGATCGGGCGGGACGGGTCGTCGAGGCGGACCGCGAACTCGTGCTCGATCGCGAGCAGTCGGCGCGGGTTGCCGGCCAGCCAGCGCAGCAGCTTGTCCACCATCGCCTCGGCGCGCTGCCGCTCCGGACCGGCCATCCACCGGGCGGCCAGCTCGATCGCGTCGAACCGGGCGGCCACGTACTCCAGCAACGCCTCCCGGTCGACGCTCGCGTCCTCCGCGAGCATCGCCGCGGCGTGCACCAGGTTGCCGACACCCTGCGCGGCGCTCGCCGGCCCGCTGCCGCCGTGCCGTTCCAGCAGCCAGCGCAGGCTGCACCGCAATGCGCTCTCCATCGCCGACGGGGTGACCCGCACCGGCTCGCCCTCGTCGACCAGCGGCCGGTCGTCGGACAGGCCGCGCAACCCCCACCAGTCGTCCGGGTGCGCGCCGGGCACCCCGGCGGCGGCCAGCCGCGCCAGCTCACCCGCCGCCGCGTGCCGCCGGGTGATCGGCGTGGCCGGGTCGGTGACGGCGGTACGCAGTTCCGCCACCAGCGCGGACAGGGTGAGCCCACGCGGCGGCAGGGTGACCGGGAGCGCGGCGGACGGCCCGTCCTGCGGGTGCTCGTCCCCGTGCGGCACCGGCCCGTCCGCGGTGCCCCCGCGCGTGGCCGTACCTGTTGGGCCGTTCCCGGTCAGGGCCGGGCCGGTCGGAGCCGAGCCGTCCGGCGCGTCGCGCTCCGGACCGGCCGGGTTCGGGCCGTTCGAGCCGTTCCCGGTCGGTCCGTGCCCCGTCGGGTTCGGGCCGGTTCCGCCGGTGGCGGGTGGGTCGGCGGCTGCGATTTCGTGCAGGAAGCGGCTCGGCTGCTCCTCGTGGTCGTCGCCGCCGACGGCGGCGGACGCGACAGCGGTGACCAGCAGCCGCCGCCGGGCCCGGCTGATCGCCACGTGGAACAGCCGCCGCTCCTCGTCCAGCAGCGCCGACGTCTGCCCGACCAGGCTGGCCCGCAGCCCGGCGCCGTCGGCGCGACCGGCGAGCACGTCGACGAGCCGCTCCGAGCCGAGCAGGCTGCCGCGCAGGCGCAGGTCCGGCCAGACGCCCTCCTGCACCCCGGCCACCGCGACCAGATCCCACTCCAGCCCCTTGGCGGCGTGCGCGGTGAGCAGGCGTACCGCGTCACCCCGGTCGGCGGCGGCGGCGAGCGTGTCGGCGGGCAGCTCCTGCCCGAGGACGTGGTCGAGGAACACCTCGGTACGCGCGCCCGGCAACCGGTCGGTGAACCGGGCCGCCGCGTCGAAGAGGACGAGTACGGCGTCCAGGTCACGGTCGGCCGCCTCGGCCCGCCAGCGCTGGGCGGTCTCGTGCTCGCCGGTGGCCGCCCGCCCCCTGGTGATCGCCCCGGCCCAGCGTTCGGCCAGCCCGCTCTCCCGCCACACCGCCCAGAGCACGTCCTCGACTGTGGCGCCGGGCCGGCCGGCCGTCTCCCGGGCGGTCGCGAGCAGGTGCGCCACGGCCTGCGCGGGCGCCGCCCAGCGGCGCTCGATGGTGGCCAGTTCCGCCGGGTCGCGCAGCGCCTCGACCAGCAGTTCCCCGGACGGACGGCGGTCGCCGCCGGCCAGCGCCAGCGCCCGCAGCCCCTGGCGCAGCCGCCGCTCGGCCAGCGGGTCGGCCCCGCCTAGCGGCGAGTGCAGTAACGCGACCGCCGCCTCCTCGTCCAGCCGGTCGGGTTCGAGCGCGCAGCGCAGCAGGAGCAGCAGCGGGGCAACCGCCGGCTGGAGGTGCAGCGGCAGGTCCTCGCCGTGCACGACGGTCGGCACGCCGGCGGTGTGCAGCGCGCGCCGCAGCGACGGCAGTTGCCGGCCGGTGGAGCGGACCAGCACCGCCATCCGGGACCACGGCACGCCGTCGAGCAGGTGCGCCTCGCGCAACGCGTGCGCCAGCCACGCCGACTCGCTGGTGGCGGAACGGAACGTCCGTACCTCCACCGTTCCGGCCGGTGCGCCGGGAAGCGGGCGCAGCCGCCGGTGCGCCGCCGGACCGCGCAGCCGGCGGGCCAGCCGGGCGGTGGCCGCCAGCAGTTCCGGCCCGGCCCGGTACGAGGTGGTCAGCGTGACCTGGGCTGCCGGCGCACCGGAGGCGGTCCGGAAGCGGTGCGGGAACGTGGCGACGCCCGCCGGGTCGGCGCCGCGGAACGCGTACGTGGACGAGTCCGGGTCGGCGAACGCGACAAGGGACCGCCCGCCGCCGGCCACCACGGCGAGCAGGTCGAGCTGGGCCGGGTCGGTGTCGGCCAGTTCGTCGACGTAGACGTGGGTCAGGCGGCGGCGCTCGGCGGCGAGCAGCTCGGGGTCGTCGAGCAGCATGCCGGTGGCGGCACGCACCAGCTCCGCCGGGTCGTACGCCACCGAGCCCCGGTTGCTCACGTCGCGCAGGGCGAGCACGGCGACGTACTCCCGCAGGAAGCGCGCGGCGGCCGGCCAGTCGGCGCGGCCCAGCTTCTCGCCCAGCCGGGCCAGCTCGACCGGGCCGACGCCGCGCTCCGCGGCACGCATCAGCAGGTCGCGGAGCTGCTGGGCGAAAGCCCGGGTACGCAGCGCGGGGCGCAGATCCTCCGGCCAGCCGACCGGGTCGTCGCCGGGTTCCTCTCCCACCACGTCGAGCAGTTCCCGGATGATCAGATCCTGCTCGGGGCCGGTGAGCAGCCGGGGCGAGGGCTCGCCGCGTTCGGCCGCCGCGCGGCGCAGCAGCCCGAAGGCGTACGCCGGGAACGTACGCACCAGCGGCTCGCGGACGACGCGGTGTCCGTCGCCGGCGATCCGTGCCTCGATCCGGTGGCGCAGTTCGGTGGCGCCGCGCCGGCCGAAGGTGAGCACGAGGATCCGCTCCGGGTCGACGCCCTCGGCCACCCGGGCGGCGACCGCCTCGACGAGCGTCGTCGTCTTGCCGGTGCCGGGACCGCCCACGACGAGCATCGGCCCGTCGGTGTGCGCGACCACCTCGGCCTGCACCGGATCGGCCGGGCGCGAAACGTTCGTGCCCTCCCCGGCCCCGATCCCCGCCGAAGCAGCCGACGGTGGCGACGCGCCGGTCTCGTTCTGCGGCGAAGCGCCTTCGGGCGGCGCGGTGGTCTTCGGGTGCGCGGCATCGCCCGCCGACCCCCCGGATCGCGGCTCCGCATCGGCCGATCCACCGGACCGACCCACCCCCTGCCCCGCCCCGGCGTCATGGGTGACCCCCGCCCCCGCGCCGCCGGGCCGGCGCACCAACCGGTACGCCTGCATCACCGACATCCCACCACGCCGGTACGACACCCGGAAACCGACGGCCGGCCCGCCCGTCACCGGCTCACCTGACCGCGGCGTGCACCACTGCCCGGCTCTGCCACACACTCGTCTCTCAGGCGTTCACGCCACCTCGGCGAAGTGGGGGCATCCCACCCCTAGATCAACACCACCACGGGGAAATGGCCACATCACACCAGCCCGGACACCACCACCTCCCCGAAATGGTGTCGATCAAGCCCCCAAGCGGTGTCGATCAAGCCCGCCGAGACGGTGGTGAACAAGGACGGGCCGACCCGGGCGCGCGTCAGGTGAGACGGGTGTCGATCAGGTCCAGGGCGGCGGGGACGCTGTCGGCGACCAGCAACAGGTCCAGCGCGGCCGGCTTGAGGAACTGCTGCTCGCCGAGCCCGCGGATCCAGTCGAGCAGCGGCCGGTAGAAGCCGTCCACGTCGACGATCACCATCGGCTTGGCGTGCAGGGCCAGGGTGGCGGTGGTCCAGACCTCGAACAGCTCGTCGAGCGTGCCGAGACCGCCGGGCAGCGCCACGAACGCGTCGGACTTCTCGTCCATCAGCGTCTTGCGGCTGGCCAGGCTGTCGGTGACCAGCAGCTCGTCGGAGTCCAGGTCGGCGACCTCCAGGTCGACCAGGGACTGCGGGATGACGCCGACTGTTCGACCGCCGGCTGCCCGCGCGCCCTGCACCACGGCGCCCATCATCCCGACGCAGCCGCCGCCGCTGACCAGCGTGTGGCCGCGCCGGGCCAGTTCCTCACCGGTCTCGGTGGCGAGCGCCAGCCAGCGGGCGTCGAGAGTTCGGGAGGAGGCGCAGAAGACACAGACGTTGGCCACGGGTCAGCTCCGTCCCGCCGGGCCCTCGGGGGCGGCCTCGGCGGCGGCGCGCTGGTCGTCGGCCAGCCGGGCGACCGCCTCCTCGCGGACCGCCTCCTGCTCGGCGGAGAGCACCGCCTCGGCCTCGACGATGTGCCGGACCGCCTCGTTGACGTCGTCGGTGAGCCGGATCAGGTCGAGGTCGGCCGGGCCGATCTTGCCCTCGGCGGCCATGGTGGCGCGCAGCCAGTCGAGCAGCCCCCGCCAGTAGTCGGTGCCCATCAGCACGACCGGGAAGCGGGTCACCTTGCCGGTCTGCACCAGGGTGAGCGCCTCGAACAGCTCGTCCAGGGTGCCGAAGCCGCCGGGGAGCACCACGAACGCCTGGGCGTACTTGACGAACATGGTCTTGCGGGCGAAGAAGTAGCGGAAGTCGATGGCCAGGTCGACCCAGTCGTTGAGGCCCTGCTCGAACGGCAGCTCGATGCCGAGCCCGACGGAGAGGCCGCCGGCCTCACCGGCGCCCCGGTTGGCGGCCTCCATCACGCCGGGACCGCCGCCGGTGATCACCGCGTACCCGGCGCGGGCGAGGGCACCGCCCAGCTCCTCGGCCATCCGGCACTCCGGGCTGTCCGGCTTGCTGCGGGCGGAGCCGAAGACGCTGACCGCCGGGGGCAGGTCGGCGAGGGTGTCGAAGCCCTCGACGAACTCGGAGAGGATCCGCAGCGCGCGCCAGGCGTCCTTGGTCTTCCAGTCGCTGCGGCCTCGGGAGTCGAGCAGTCGCTGATCGGCCGTACTCGTCGGAATCGCCCGGTTGCGCAGCGTCACCGCACCGCGGTGCCGTTCCCCCCGGTTCCGCTCCTCCCGTCGGCCGTCCCCGGCCGACATTCCCCTGCTCTCGCCCATGGGGTCACCGTAGTGGAGCGGCTCCGGCCCGGCGCGCAGGCCCGGGAGCCGGAGAAATCTTTGGGATCCGGGCAACTAATTCGGTCGCACGTACGTCTTACTATTCACATACCCGGTATACCCCGGGCGACGCGCCTTCGGGGGAGGAGCCAGCGTTGATCAGTAACAGCGAGATGATCCGGATCCGCCGTCAGATGCAGCGGCGGATCCGTGACGTGGTGGCCGAGCGCCGCCGCGCCCGGATGATGGAGACCCACCGGTCCGACCTGACCGGCGAGACCGGCGAGGCGGAAGCACCCCTGACGACGACCGTCTGACGATCACGGGGCCCGCGCGGTGGGCGCGGGCCCCGTGATCGCAGCGCGTCAGGCCGGGGCCAGCCAGCGGTGCAGCGTCGCCGCACCGTCCCGGATCTTGGTCAGTTCGACGTGCTCGTCCTTGTGGTGCGCCAGGTTCGGGTCGCCGGGGCCGAAGTTCAGCGCCGGGATGCCCATGGCCGCGAACCGCGCCACGTCCGTCCAGCCCAGCTTGCCGATCGGCGCGGCACCGACGGCCGCCAGGAACTCCTGTGCCGCCGGGCTCTCCAGCCCGGGCGGGGCGCCGGCCGCCGCGTCGGTGACCTCCAGCTCGAATCCGGCGAAGACCTCGCGCAGGTGCGCCTCGGCGCCCGCCGGGTCGCGGTCCGGGGCGTACCGGTAGTTGATCTCGATCTCGCAGCGGTCGGGGATGACGTTGCCGGCCACGCCGCCGGTGATCCGCACCGCGTTGAGACCCTCGCGGTAGTCGCAGCCCTCGATCGTCACCCGGCGGGCCTCGTACGTGGTCAGCCGCCGCAGCACCTCGCTCGCGCCGTGGATGGCGTTCACCCCGTGCCAGGAGCGCGCCGCGTGGGCCCGCTCGCCGTGCGTGGTGACCACCGCCCGCATGGTGCCCTGGCAGCCCGCCTCGACGATCCCGTACGTCGGCTCCAGCAGCACCGCGAAGTCGGCCTCCAGCCACTCGGGGTGGCTCTGCGCGACCAGGGTGAGGCCGTTGTACTTCGACTCGATCTCCTCGGCCTCGTAGAAGAAGTACGTGACGTCGTAGCGCGGGTCGGGCAGCGTCACCGCCAGGTGCAGCGCGAACGCCACCCCGGACTTCATGTCGGAGGTGCCGCAGCCGTACATCAGGTCGCCGCGCATGGTCGAGGGGAAGTTGCCGTTGAGCGGAACGGTGTCCAGGTGGCCGGCGAGCACCACGCGCTGTGCCCGGCCCAGGTCGGTACGGGCCATCACGGTGTTCGAGTGCCGGTAGGTGGTCAGGTGCGGCACACCGCGCAGCACCTCCTCCACGCAGTCGGCGATGGCCTTCTCGTTGAGGGATACCGACTCGATGTCGACCAGGGCGCGGGTCAGCGCCACCGGATCGGCCAGGACCTCGGGGCTCAACGGGTTCTGCATGTCTCGCACGGTACCGTCATCCTCGGTGGGCGCGAGGGACACGTGCCGCGCCCCCGGCCGCGAGCAGCGGCGGACGCCGCCGCCGGAGCAGAGAGGTGTCACCGTGACGTCCGCACCATCCGCCTGGGGTATCGGCCTGGCCACCGTCACCGCGCAGGACCAGGTGCTCGACACCTGGTACCCGACCGGCAAGCTGGGCCTGGGCGAGCTGCCGCTGGTGCCCGGCGAGGACCGGGCCGACGTGCTCGACCTGCCGCCGGGCGCGATCGGCGAGCGGACGCTGCCCGGGTTGCGCACTGTCGAGGTGACCACGCTGATCGGCTCGCTGGACGACCCGATCAAGGACGCCGCCGACGCGTACCTGCGGTTGCACCTGCTCTCCCACCGCCTGGTGCGACCGAACGAGCTGAACCTCGACGGCATCTTCGGCAAGCTGGCGAACGTGGCCTGGACGTCGGCCGGGCCGTGCCCGCCGGAGCGGGTGGACGAGCTGCGTGTCATCGAGCGGGCCGCCGGTCGCCACCTGTCCGTCTACGGCGTGGACAAGTTCCCCCGGATGACCGACTACGTGGTGCCGTCCGGGGTCCGGATCGCGGACGCGGACCGGGTCCGGCTGGGCGCGTACCTGTCCTCCGGCACCACGGTGATGCACGAGGGCTTCGTCAACTTCAACGCCGGCACGCTGGGCACCTCGATGGTCGAGGGCCGGATCGTGCAGGGCGTGGTGGTCGGCGACGGCTCCGACATCGGCGGCGGCGCCTCGATCATGGGCACGCTCTCCGGCGGTGGCACGGAGAAGGTGCGCATCGGTGAGCGGAGCCTGGTCGGCGCGAACGCCGGTGTCGGCATCACGCTGGGCGACGACTGCGTGGTGGAGGCCGGCTGCTACATCACCGCCGCCTCGAAGATCACCCTGCCGGACGGCCGGACGGTCAAGGCCCGCGAGTTGTCCGGCGTCGACGGGCTGCTGTTCTGGCGCAACTCGGTGACCGGCGCGCTGGAGGCGAAGCCCCGCACCGGCCAGGGCATCACGCTCAACGCGGCGCTGCACGCCAACGACTGAGCCGTACCCCCGTCCGGGGGGGGGGGGGCCCCCCCGGCCCCCCCCCGCGGCCGGGCGGCGCGCGCGCGGCGGGGTCGTGTCGGTGGGTGGGCGGTG
>NZ_JBXUOV010000078.1:0-26687 GCF_057196585.1 Micromonospora sp. ATLC20 | reverse complement strand
ACCCCGCCGGCTCCGGCCGGGCCGGTGACGCCGAGCGCGTGCGCGTCGTCGACGAGCAGCAGCGCGCCGTGGCGGCGGGCCACCGCGTGCAGCTCCGCGAGCGGGGCCAGGTCGCCGTCGACGGAGAAGACCGACTCGGTCACCACCACCGCCGGGCGGCCCGGCGCGGCGGCGAGCGCCGCGGCCACCGCCGCGACGTCGGCGTGCGGCGTCACGAGCGTCTCGGCGCCGGAGATCCGGCAGCCGTCGATCAGCGAGGCGTGGTTGTGGGCGTCGGAGACGAGCAGCGTCCGCGGTTGGGTCAGCCCCCGGACGGCGGCGAGGTTGGCCAGGTAGCCGGAGGAGAACACCAGCGCCCGGTCGACGCCCAGCCAGCCGGCCAGGTCGTCCTCGAGCGCGTGGTGGGCGTCGGTGGATCCGCGCACCAGGCGTGACCCGGTGGCGCCCAGCCCGTACGCGGACAGGGCCTCTGCGGCGGCGGCGGTGACCTCGGGGTGGGTGGCCAGGCCGAGGTAGTCGTTTCCGGCCAGGTCGACCACGGCGTCGTCGGCGGCGCGGGGGCGCAGCGTGCGGGTCAGTCCCGCCCGGGCCCGCAGCTCGGCGCGGCGGTCCAGGGCCGCCAGCCAGTCCGCCACCGTGCCGTCCCCTCCCGCCGACTCCCCGCCCCCCGCCGGGCGCTTCCGCGGGGCGAAGTTACCACCCGCGCCGAGGGCCCCGGCGTGGCGCGGTCCCGGCTCGCCGGGGGGCCGACGGCGGTGGTTTCCCGCGCTCACGGTGGCCTGTTAGGTTACGAGCCATGCCAGAGATCCTCGACCAGGCCCGGGAGCGGGTGCTGGGCAACGGCGTCGGCCTCGACGAGGCCGGTGTCCTCGCGGTGCTGAACCTTCCCGACGAGCACCTGCCCGCCGCGCTCCAGCTCGCCCACGAGGTCCGGATGCGCTGGTGCGGCCCGGAGGTCGAGGTCGAGGGCATCGTCTCGCTGAAGACCGGCGGCTGCCCGGAGGACTGCCACTTCTGTTCGCAGTCCGGCCTGTTCACCTCGCCGGTGCGCTCGGTCTGGCTGGACATCCCGGCGCTGGTCGAGGCCGCGAAGCAGACCGCCGCGACCGGCGCGACCGAGTTCTGCATCGTGGCCGCGGTACGCGGTCCGGACGCCCGGCTGATGAAGCAGATGCGCGAGGGCGTGGCCGCCATCCGCGCCGCTGTCGACATCCAGGTCGCCGCCTCGCTCGGCATGCTCACCAAGGAGCAGGTCGACGAGCTGGTCGAGATGGGCGTGCACCGCTACAACCACAACCTGGAGACCTGCCGCTCCTACTTCCCGAACGTGGTCACCACGCACTCGTGGGAGGAGCGCTGGGAGACGCTGCGGATGGTCCGCGAGTCCGGCATGGAGGTCTGCTGCGGCGGCATCCTCGGCCTCGGCGAGACGGTCGAGCAGCGCGCCGAGTTCGCCGCGCAGCTCGCCGAGCTGGACCCGCACGAGGTGCCGCTGAACTTCCTCAACCCGCGCCCCGGCACGCCGCTGGGCGACCGCCCGGTGGTGGAGGGCAAGGACGCGCTGCGCGCCATCGCCGCGTTCCGGCTGGCCATGCCGCGCACCATCCTGCGGTACGCGGGCGGCCGCGAGCTGACCCTCGGTGACCTGGGCACCCGCGACGGCCTGCTGGGCGGCATCAACGCGGTGATCGTCGGCAACTACCTGACCACGCTGGGTCGCCCGGCCAACGCCGACCTGAAGCTGCTGGAAGACCTGAAGATGCCGGTGAAGGCGCTCTCGGCGACCCTGTGAGGCAGCGGTGACCGAATCCTCCCCCGCCACGGCCGCCCCCGCCGCGCTCTGGTGCGACAGGTGCGGCGAGTCGGTGACGGCCGGGCCGCACCCGGCGTGCGAGGCGGCGCGGGCGTGGGAGCCGCCGCGCTGGTGCGCGTCCTGCCGTCGGCGGATGAAGGTGCAGGTCGTACCGGCCGGCTGGTCGGCGGTCTGCGTCGAGCACGGCGAGCGGCGGGGCTGAGGCGTGCTGCGCGGGCGGGCGGTGACGCTGCGGCCGGTGACCGACGCCGACGTACCCGCCCTGGCCGCGATCCGGGCCACCCCGGAGGTGCGCCGCTGGTGGCGCGGCGGTGACGACCTGGCCGAGTCGGTCCGGGCCGACCTGGCCGACGACGCGCTGACGATCTACGCCGTCGAGCACGACGGCAGGCTGGTCGGCGCGATCCAGTGGTACGCCGAGACCGACCCGGACTACCGCCACGCCAGCCTGGACGTCTTCCTCGACCCGGCGGTACGCGGCACCGGGCTGGGCGGCGACGCGATCCGCACGCTGGTCCGGCACCTGATCGACGAGTACGGCCACCACCGGTTCACCATCGACCCGGCGGCGGCGAACACGGCGGCGATCCGGGCGTACGCGAAGGTCGGGTTCCGCCCGGTGGGCATCATGCGCCGCTACGAGCGCGGCGCGGACGGGCGCTGGCACGACGCGCTGCTGATGGACCTGCTCGCCGAGGACCTGGCCGGCTGAACGAACGGGCGTGCCCGGCACCACGTGGGTGCCGGGCACGTCTTCCGGTAGCTGTGTGACGGTCAGCGCTGGAGGGTCAGCACACCCGGCCGCCACGGCAGCAGGTTGTAGTCGCCTCCCGCACCGGGGTTCTTGCCCTGGTACAGGAACTGCAGGTTGCAGGGGTCGATGGTCTTGGTCTGGTCGGGGTTGGTGCGGACCAGGTCACCGTGGCTGATGTCGTTGGTCCACGTCGCGCCGCTGTTGGCCTTGCCGGCGAACGGGTTGCTCTCGGTGGCGGCCTGCGGGGTCCACGAGCCGCTCAGGCTGTTCGACGTGAACGACCGGAAGTAGCGTCCCTGACTCCCGATCGCCTCGACGATCATCAGGTACTGGTTCTGGCCCGCCACCTTGTAGACCTCGACGCCCTCGAAGAGGTTGTTCGTCGAGTCGGTCATGATCGTCGTGTAGCTCGAACCGAAGCTGCCCGGGAAGTTCCCGAGCGGCATGCTCGACCGGTAGATCTTGCCGTTGTCCCCGGCGAAGAACAGGTACATGTTCTGGTCGTCACCGATCAGGGTCTGGTCGATGACGCCGTACGGGGCGTCCGGCAGGGTGGCGGTGGACAGCGTCTGCGCCGAGGACCAGCCGTTGGCGTTCGTCGGGTCGCTCGACGTCTTGTAGCTGAACGAGGTCGGTCCCCACTGGTACGCCAGCACCCAGATGTTCTTCGGCGCGAAGTACAGCAGGGTGGGTGCCACGGTGCCCTGGCTCATCCCGTTCTGGCCGGCCGAGGCCATGTCGGACCAGTTCGTGAACGGGCTGAAGTTCATCGAGCTGTACTGGCCGCTGCTGTTGACGTACGACCCGTAGACCAGGTGCTTGCCGTTGTAGACCACGTTCGTGAAGTCCTTGAGCGAGACCCAGCCGTTCTGCGGGTTGGCCAGCGCGCCGGTCGACGACCACCGGTAGGTCGACGGGAGCGAGCAGCCGCCGGGCGGGGGCGTCGTGGTCGGCGGCGGCGTGGTCGGGGGCGTGGTGCCGCCACCGAAGTCGGTCCGCCACTGCTGGTTGGTCTGCCCGTGGCAGTCGTACAGCTGGATCTGCTGGCCGTTGCCGGTGCCCCAGACGTCCAGGCAGCGCCCGGACTGCACGCCGCTGATGGTGCCGTTGGAGTTGATGTTCCACTGCTGGTTCGACTGACCGTTGCAGTCGTAGATGATGATCCCGGTGCCGTTGCCGGTGGCCGCGCCGTTCGCGTCCAGGCACTTGCTGCCGTAGACCATCAGCTGCTTGTTCGAGGTGTACGTCCACTGCTGGTTGGACTGACCGTTGCAGTCGTAGAGCTGGACGCGGGTGCCGTTGCTCTGCGAGGAGTTCGGCACGTCGATGCACCGGCCCGACTGCACTCCGACGATCCGCCCGGCGCCACCGCTGGGCGGCGGTCCCGTGGTCGGGGTCGTGGTCGGCCCGGAGGTCGGGGCGGCCGCGTTGAGGACGTTGAGGACCGAGTTGTACGCGGCCTTCTTGTTGCCTCCGCCGTCGAACAGCAGCGGGCTCTCGTTCGAGCGCCACGAGTCGCTGTCCCGCACGCCCCACACCGTGATGCCGATACAGCGCGGCACGTTGATGCACGCCTGAGTCAGCCCGGCGTACTGGCTGGTCGAGGAGTTGGTCACGTCGACCTCGGTCAGCGCCACGTCCACACCCAGCGCCGCGAAGTTCTGCAGCGTGGTCTGGAAGTTGCCCGGCAACGAGCTACCGCCGGTGAAGTGGGTCTGCAGACCCACGCAGTCGATCGGCACACCCCGGGACTTGAAGTCCCGGATCATGTTGTACACACCCTGCGTCTTGCCGTACGACCAGTTCTCGATGTTGTAGTCGTTGTAGCAGAGCTTCGTCGACGGGTCGGCCGCCCGCGCGGTCCGGAACGCCACCTCGATCCAGTCGTTACCGGTGCCCTGCAGGTTCGAGCTGCGGCGGCTGCCGTCCTCGTTGAACGCCTCGTTCACCACGTCCCACGCCGCGAGCTTGCCCCGGTAGTGGGCCATCACACCGTTGATGTGATCGATCATCGCCTGACGCAGGTTGCTGCCGTTCAGGCTCTGCATCCAACCCGGCTGCTGCGCGTGCCACGCCAGCGTGTGGCCACGGACCTTCAAGCCCCGCTGGGTCGCCCAGTTGTAGATCTGGTCACCGGAGGAGAAGTTGAACTGGCCCCGCTGGGGCTGCGTCGCGTCCGGCTTCATCTCGTTCTCAGCCGTGATCATGTTGAACTCACGCCCGGCGATGGTGCTGTACGTCGAGTCGCCGAGCCGGCCCGCCGCGATGGCGGTGCCGAAGTAGCGGCCCGACTGCGCGGCGGCGGCGCCCAGCGTGGACGCGGCGGCGTTCGCCGACGGCATCATCACCGCGACGGCTGCCACCGTCACGGCGCTGACGGCGCCGGCGAGCAGCGCCCGGACGGCCGGTGATCGCCGTCGCCGGCTCCCGCCGCGATGAACGGATGGGCTCATTGCCATCTTGGCCTCCTTACTGGCCAACACCCAGGCCGTCGGGGCGAAGACGACTGGACGTCTCGGTTGGGTATCTAGCTCCGTCGATGCTTCCATCGCGCATCGACGAGGACAATGGTGTTTCGGAAACGTTTCGGAAAGGTTCTGGCCACGCACCCTCGACGGTCAGGACACGGTGCAGGCGGAGCCGTTCAGCGTGAACGCGGCGGGCTTCGGGTTGGCGCCGGTGTGGGTGCCGTTGAAGCCGAAGCTGGTCGACGCCCCCGGCGCCAGCGTCCCGTTGTAGGACAGGTTCGACGCGGTCACCGCCGTACCGGTCTGGGTCACGTTCGCCGACCACGCCTGCCCGACCTTCTGCCCGGCGTTGCCGAACGTGAACGCCAGCGTCCAGCCGTTGATCGCCGTGGTGCCGGTGTTGGCGACAGTGACGTTGGCGGTGAACCCGGTGTCCCAGGTGTTCGCCGTCCAGGTCACCGCGCAGGCGCCGCCGGCGGGCGGGGCCGTGGTGGTCACCGTGACGCCCGGCGACGCGGGCGAGACGTTGCCGGCCGCGTCCACCGCCACCACTGTGAACGTGTACGTGGTGGAGGCGGTCAGCCCGGTCACCGCCAGCGTGGTGCCGGTGGTGGAGCCGACCAGGACGTTCCCGCCCCGGTAGACGCGATACCCGGTGACGCCGACCGCGTCGGTGGACGGGCCCCAGGTCAGCGTCAGGCCGGTCGCGCCGACCGCGGAGGCGGTGGGCGTACCGGGTGCGGTCGGCGGGGTGGTGTCCGGTGCCGGGCCGGCCGGCGTGGTGACGCTGACGGCGGCCGACGACGCGGAGCGGTTGCCGGCGCCGTCGAGCGCCCGCACGGTGAACTGGTACGTCCGCTCCGGCGCCAGCCCGGTCACGGCCAGGGTCGCCCCGGTGGAGGCGGTGACGACCGGGTCGGCGCCGGCCGAGGCACGGGTCACCTCGTACCCGGCCAGGCCGCTGCCGCCGGTGTCGGTGGACGCGGCCCAGGTCAGCGTGAGCCCGCTCGACGTGACGGCGGATGCTACGGGCGTGCCGGGCACTGTGGGCGCTGTGGTGTCCGGGGTGACCGGTCCGGGCTCCTCGCCCCAGACGCGTACGCCACCGGAGTAGAGCGGCACCTTGCGGTTCGGCCCGGCGGTGGCCTGGTACGACGGGTCGTTCGTCGGGTCCCAGGTGCCGCCCTCCGGCACCCCGATCTTGAACTGGACCTCCATCCGGTGCTGCGACTGACCGGCGGGCGCGATGGTGTAGCCGGTGCAGTCGACCTCGACGTACCAGATGTCGCCGGAGAACTGCTTCGCGGTCGACGGCGACGGGCAGCCCTGGGTGTAGCCGGGCGTGACTGTCACCGGTCCGGTGCCGTCGGGCCGGAAGAAGTACCGGAACTTACCGGTGGTCAGCGCCCGGGCCGGGAACGCCGACTTGTTGTAGATGATCGCCTTGAGCCCGGTGGCGCGCGGCTCGGCCTGCATGACTGTGGTCTCCACAGTCAGCTCGTCCAGGTCGGGCGTCTCGGCGGACGGGAAACCGGCGCGCGGGCTGCCGCCGTACTCGTTGGCGAGCCGGGCCAGCGCGGAGGTGAAGCCGGCGTTGTAGTCGGTGGCGACCTCGTTCATCACGTAGTCCGACCGGCTGTCGGTGTACGCGTCGTTCGCCGAGGACGGTCCGCCGACGAGCGCGCCGTAGAGCACGTGCCGGGTCTCGGCAGGTACGGTCTGGCTGTCCCACCAGGAGCCGTGCGCGGTGCGGTGGTGCGGGTTGCGCGGCGAGTTGGTGCCGTAGCCGATCTGGTAGCTGGAGTTGCGCGGGTTGTCGCCCAGCGCGTAGTTGATCTGCCGGACGGCGAAGTCGTGGTAGCGCGCCTTGCGCGTGGTGTCGGTGGTCTTGTCGCTGTAGACCAGCGCGGCGAACGCGGTGTTGGAGGCGTACCGCAGTGCGCCCCAGGAGTCGAGCACCGCCATCCCGCCGGGCGAGTACGGCACCCGCTGCCCGTTGACGCCCACCGTCCAGTAGTCCAGCCACCGGTTGGCGTCGTCGACGTACTTCTGCTTGCCGGTCAGGTTGGCCAGCAGCACGTACGCGCCGAACTGCTTGTTGTCCCAGGCGATGGTCCACTTGTAGGAGCGGGTGGTGGACTGCGGCTCGGTGCCGAGCTTGTCGTACTCGCTCTCGGCCTTGGCCAGGTAGGTGGCGTCGCCGGTGGCCCGGTACAGCCAGATCGCGCCCCAGACCAGTTCGTCCTGGTAACCGCTCCACGACTTGTAGAAGCTCGTCGCGTCGGTGATGCACTCGTGGTAGCTCTTCCGCACCGTGTCGGCGAACGTGTAGAGCTGCTTGGCGTGGCCGAGCAGCTTGTCCGCGTAGGCCGCGTCGGTGGACCGGAAGACCATCGACGAGGCGGCCATGGCGGCCGCCGTCTCCCCCGCCAGGTCCGCGCCGCCGCAGCTCGCGTCGATCTTGTACGCGGGCCGCGCCATCGGCATCACCTCGGCCGGGCCCCACCACTTGTGGTCGTCGTCGCCCTTGCCGACCTGTCCGTAGAGGACGTTCGCGGCGGGGTGCGCCTTGACGAAGTAGTCGTTGACGAAGCGCAGGTTGTTCAGCAGGTGGGTGAGCTGGCCGGAGGCGGCGTACCCGTCGCGGTACTCGACCGCACCCCACGCCAGCATGGTGGCGCTGAACGCCATCGGGAAGCCGAACTTCACGTGGTCGCCGGCGTCGTACCAGCCGCCGGTGAGGTCGACGCCCACGTCGGCACCGTCGGTGAGCGCCGAGTCGCCGCGCCAGGAGACCCGGTTCCAGGAGGGCTTGCGGCCCGACTGCTGCGCCTCGTAGAAGAACAGCGACTTCTGCAGCGCCTCGGCGTAGTTGAACGTGGCCGCGGCCTGCGGGGCGGCGGACGCGGGTGGCGGGGCGGCGACGGCCGTGGCCAGGCCGACGGCCAGCGCGGCGCCGGCGGCGAACAGCCGGCGGAGCCGGGACCGGCCTCCCGGCGGCGGAATCGGACGGGGCATGGCGAGCTCCTGTGGCTGGCGCCGGGGCGGCAGCCGGAGCGGGGACGGTTCGCAGGGCTCCGGCTGCCGCGTGGCGGTGGTGGTGGGCGTCCGCGAGAGGTTCGGGAGCGCTCCCATGGACAATCGACAATGTAATGCGCCGTTCATCACAGGGGAAGAGCGCGCCGATCCGGGACGCCGGGTGTACTCACGGGTAACCATCGGGAGCTGGATCACACCATCGATGCTTCTCGATATAGAGCGTGTTCGGTCCCAGCTCAGCGGCATCGCCACGGTGGCGAATGCGCCCGCGAGAGCGTCGCCGGCGGCGCGGCCGTCCTGGCATACGAGCGTACGGTTGCCCGGCCGCTCCGGCCCGCGGGACAGTACGCCTCACCTGCGGTGCCATCGACGCCGCCGCTCCCCGGACGACACTGAGGAGATCGCGATGGCTCTACGACTCGCCGAGGGCACCTCCTGGTCCGACACCCTCGCCCGGGCGGTGGCCGCCACGCCCGAGGCGTTCGGCACCGGCCCCGACGGCACCACGACGCTGCACAACCTCGTCCAGGGCGACTGGCGGGCGCTCGGCACGCCCACCGCCGTACGTACCCCGGTGGACAACACCGTGCTGGTGAACCTCGCCCGGCTCGACGCCGACACGGCCCGCGCCGCCGTCGCCCACGCCGCCGACGCGCACCGGGAGTGGGCACAGACCCCGCTGGCCGAGCGCGTCGCCCGGGTCACCGACGCCCTCGACGCGCTCACCGCACACCGCGACCTGCTCGCCCTGCTGCTGGTCTGGGAGATCGGCAAGCCGTGGCGGCTGGCCTGCGCCGACGTGGACCGCGCGCTGGACGGCGTGCGCTGGTACGTACAGGAGATCGAGCGGATGCTCGCCGACGGGCGGGAGCCGCTGCCCGGCCCGGTCAGCAACATCGCCTCCTGGAACTACCCGATGAGCGTGCTGGTGCACGCCGAGCTGGTGCAGTTGCTCGCCGGCAACGCGGTCATCGCCAAGACGCCGTCGCAGGGCGGCGCGGTCTGCCTCACCGTCGCGCACGCGCTGATGCGCCGCGCCGGGCTGCCCGCCACGCTGCTGTCCGGCAGCGGCGAGGAACTGTCCGAGGTGCTCGTCCGCGCGCCGGAGATCGGCGCTGTGGCGTTCGTCGGCGGGCGCTCCAACGGCGGCAAGGTCGCCGCCGCGCTGCTCGACTGCGACAAGCGGCACTTCATCGAGCAGGAGGGCCTGAACGCCTGGGGCATCTGGAACTTCTCCCAGTGGGACTCGCTCGCCGCCCACCTGCGCAAGGGCTTCGAGTACGGCAAGCAGCGCTGCACCGCGTACCCCCGGTTCGTGGTCCAGCGCGACCTGGTCGACGAGTTCCTCGACATGTACCTGCCGGTGGTCCGCTCGATCCGGTTCGGGCACCCGCTCGCCGTCGGCGACGACTGGTCGGCCGGCGACCCGCTGCCCGAGCTGGACTTCGGGCCGCTGATCAGCGCCGCCAAGGCCGACGAGCTGCGGCGCAAGGTCGACGAGGCGGTACGCGGCGGTGCCGTGCCGCTGCACCGCGGCAAGCTGGACGGGGCGCCGTTCCTGGACGGGCAGGACACGTCCGCGTACGTCGCGCCGGCCGTGCTGCTGGCCCCGCCCGGCCGGTCCCGCCTCATGCACGCCGAGCCGTTCGGCCCGGTCGACACCATCGTCGTGGTGGACACCACGGACGAGCTGCTGGCCCAGATGAACGCCTCGAACGGCGCGCTCGTCGCGTCGCTCGCCTGCGACGACGAGGAACTCGCCGGCAAGCTGGCGATGGACCTGCAGGCGTTCAAGGTGGGCATCAACAAGCCGCGCTCCCGAGGCGACCGGGACGAGCCGTTCGGCGGCCGGGGCGCGTCCTGGAAGGGTGCGTTCGTCGGCGGCGACCTGCTCGTGCAGGCGGTCACTGTGGGCGGCGACGGCCGGCTCTACGGCAACTTCCCCGACTACAGCAGCTACCCGGCCACCTGATCGCGCACAGACGGGCGGGGCCCCCGCATCGGGAGCCCCGCCGTGTCACCGTCCCCCGTATCGGAGGTCGGCCCCTGTGGCGCGTGACCGCGCCGGTTTCGGCCGTCCGGGCCGTACCCCTCGGGTGCGCCGCGCCGTTGCGGCGCACCTCCGGGATCCGGCCGGCGGCCGTCAGCTCAACTCGACCGCTGCGCCGGTACCGACACCTCGGCCCGCGCGGCGGGCTCGACCGGCGGCCGTGCGGCCAGCGGCAGCGTCGCGGTCAGCACGCTGCCGTCGCGTTCCATCGCCACCGGCCGGTCCAGCCGGCGCAGCGTCCGCAGCATCGGCGTGTTCTCGGACTGCACGTGCAGCAGCACGGCGGCGTAGCCGGCCCGGTCGGCGTGGCCGACCAGGCGGCGCAGCAACGCCGAGCCGAGACCCCGCCGCTGCCAGTCGTCGCGGACCAGCAGCGCCGCCTCGGCCTCGTCGCCCTCGCCGAGCAGGTTCGCCATCGCCACGACCGGCTCCGCCGCCCCGCCGGAGCCCGCCGTGGCGAGCAGTGTCACGCCCCGCGCCGGTTCCAGCAGCCGGCGCAGCCGGGCCGGCGACGGGTCCGCCGCCCCGCTCAGGTAGCGCCGCTGCCGGCTGCGCGCCGAGCAGGCGGCGTGCAGGTCGCGTACGCCGGGGACGTCCTCGGCGGTCGCGGCCCGCACCGACACCTCACCGCCGTCCGGCAGCACCAGCGTGATCCGGTCGGCGTCCCGGCGGGCCAGCGTCGCCGCCAGCTCGACGAGGGCCTGCGCGCGGGCGTACTCGGCCGGGGTGAAGCTCGGCTCCCGGCGGTGCAGCTCGTGCGCGCCGCCGGCCGGGTCGGCGAGCACCATCGTGGTGCCGCCCACCCCGCCCGGCGCGGCGGCGGGCGTCGGACGCCAGGTCACCGTGTCGGCGCCGAGCAGCGTCCGCAGCACCTCGCCGGCCGCCTCCGGGTCACGCACCAGCCGCCCGGCGAGCCCGAGCAGCCGGGTCGGCTCGTCGGCCAGCCCGCGCGCCCCGCTGCGCGCGATCCAGCACTCCCGGCCCCGGCCCCGCTCCACGGCGGCCCGCAGCTCCGCCTCGGTCACCTGCTCGGGCGCGTCGACCAGGAAGTCGTCGACAGCGCCGGCCTCGGTGGTGTGCACCTGCACGCTGAGGATGTTGACCCCGCGCAACGCGAGGCTCGCCGTGAGCACCGACAGGTAGCCCGGCCGGTCGTCCACGGTGGCTCGGATCCGCCACAGCGCCATGGTTGTCTCCCTTCCTCGGCACCGACCATGCCGTGCGCCTGTTGCGGGCCCGTTGCCCCGGGGTGACGCGGGCCCTCCGGTCAGGTGACGGTGGTCACGGGCGGCGTGCCGACCAGGTCCAGCCGGTCGCCGAGAATCACTGCGCCGGCGCGGACGAGCTGGGCGAGCCGGTCCACCTCGGTGGAGTGGAACCCGGCGGCGGCGAGCGGCTCGCTGTGGTCGCGGGCGACCACGAGCACCAGCCCGGCCCGGCCGAACGGCGCCACCGCGTAGTGGTGCCCGTCCGGGCTGGTCATGGCGCGCGCCCGCAGCGGGGTCACCTCCGGCAGCCGCGGCGGCACCGGCGCCCGCCAGCTCGCGTGGCCGATCGCGGCGACGCCGGCCTCGCCGCTGCGCGAGGCCCAGTCCAGGGGTACGACGGCGACCACCGCCCAGTCCGCGGCGAGCAGCCCCGGCACCGCGTCGACGAGCGTGGCCACCCCGTCGACCGGGTTCGCCGCCACCTGGGCGAGCAGTTCGGCGTCCTGACCGGTGGTGGTGGGCGCGCCGATCGCCCGCCACACCCCGTCCACCCGGACGCCGGGGATCGCTGCGAGCCCGGCGAGCATCCGCTCCACCCGCGCCGCACCCGGCCAGACCACCGTGAAGTCGTCCACCGCCCGGCCGCCGAGCCGTTCCAGCACCACCACCTGCACGATGTCCGCACCGGAGACGCCGAGTGTCCGGGCCACCTGGCCGAGCGTGCCCGGACGGTCCGGCAGGGTCACCCGAACTCTCAGCAGCATGTCTGATCCCCTCCGCTCGGCGGGCCGGCCGAGCGGCCGGCAGGCTGGGGCCCAGCCTGCCGGTTGACCATTTCGCCCCTGTTGCAAGGGCATGTCCCGCCGGGAAAACCCGACCTTGACAACAAAGCTGAGCTGCCATCAACTAATCGGATGACCGATCCGGCCGCCGATGTCGCCGCGCCCTCGACCGGTCCGGCCCCCCGCGGGCTCGACCTCGACCGGCTCGCCGCCCACCTGGCCGTCCACCGGCCGGACCTGAGCGGGCCGCTGTCGGCGCGGCTGATCGCCGGCGGCAAGTCCAACCTCACCTACCTGCTGCGCGCCGGTGACCGCGAGGTGGTGCTGCGCCGGCCGCCCCTCGGGCACGTGCTGGCCACCGCGCACGACATGGCCCGCGAGCACCGGGTGATCTCGGCGCTCGCGCCGACCGGCGTACCGGTACCGGAGGCGCTGCTGCTCTGCGCCGACGAGAGCGTCATCGGCGCGCCGTTCTACCTGATGGCCAAGGTCGACGGCGAGGTCTACCGACGGCGGGAGCAGACCGACGCGCTCACCGCCGCCCAGCGGCGCGACCTCGCCATGGCGATGATGGACACGCTCGCCACGCTGCACCGGGTCGAGCCGGCCGAGGTGGGGCTGGCCGACTTCGGCCGCCCGGAGGGCTACCTGGCCCGGCAGGTGCGCCGCTGGGCCGGCCAGCTCGACCGGTCCCGCAGCCGGCCGCTGCCCGGCATCGACGAGCTGCGCGACGCGCTGGGCGCCAGCGTGCCCGAGGGCGCGAACGCGGGCCGGATCGTGCACGGCGACTACCGGCTGGACAACCTGCTCGCCACCGTCGACCCGGTGGCGGTGCGGGCGGTGCTCGACTGGGAGATGGCCACGCTCGGCGATCCGCTCGCCGACCTCGGGCTGCTGCTGACGTACTGGGACGTGCTCGGCGACAGCGACCACGGCGAGAGCAACCCGGTGGCCGACGGCATCGGGCCGCGGGCCGGCTTCCCCACCGGCGCCGAACTGATCGAGCGGTACGCCGGGCGCAGCGACGTCGACGTCGGCCCGCTGCACTGGCACGTGGCGCTCGGCTGTTTCAAGCTCGCGGTGATCTGCGAGGGCATCCACTACCGGCACACGCTCGGGCAGACGCTGGGCGATGGCTTCGACCGGATCGGCGACATGGTGGCGCCGCTCGTGGCACACGGGCTGCACGCGGTGAGGGAGAGCTAGATGGAGTTCGCGTACGACGACCGGACGGTCGAGCTGCGGCAGGGGCTGGAGGCGTTCCTCACCGAGTGCGTGTACCCGGCCGAGCCGGTGCACCACGAGCAGGTGGCCGCCGCCGGCGACCCGTGGGCCCGCCCGCCGGTGATGGAGGAGCTGAAGGCGCAGGCGCGGGAGCGCGGGCTGTGGAACCTGTTCCTGCCCGACGCCCGCTACGGCGCCGGCCTGACCAACCTCCAGTACGCGCCGCTGGCCGAGCTGACCGGGCGCAGCCCGCACCTGGCCCCGGAGGCGCTCAACTGCGCCGCGCCGGACACCGGCAACATGGAGCTGCTGGCCGAGTTCGGCTCGGAGGAGCAGCGCAAGCAGTGGCTCATGCCGCTGCTGGCCGGTGAGATCCGGTCCGCGTTCTGCATGACCGAGCCGGAGGTGGCGTCCTCCGACGCGACGAACATCGCCACCCGGATCGTCCGCGACGGCGACCACTACGTCATCAACGGCCGTAAGTGGTGGTCGTCCGGGGCGATGGACCCGCGCTGCGAGATCTTCATCGTGATGGGCAAGACCGACCCGGACGCCGACCGGCACCGCCAGCAGAGCATGATCCTGGTCCCCCGGGACACCCCCGGCGTGACGGTACGCCGCGGGATGCGGGTCTTCGGCTACAGCGACGCCCCGCACGGCGGGCACGCCGAGATCGACTTTTCGGACGTACGGGTGCCGGTGGACAACCTGGTCGGCGAGGAGGGCACCGGGTTCGCCATCGCCCAGGCCCGGCTCGGCCCCGGCCGGATCCACCACTGCATGCGCCTGGTCGGCATGGCCGAGCGGGCCCTGGAGCTGCTCTGCCGGCGCGTGCTCGACCGGGTCGCGTTCGGCCGCCCGCTCGCCGAGCAGGGCGTGGTCCGCGAGTGGATCGCCGAGTCGCGGGTCCGGATCGAGCAGGCCCGCCTGCTCGTGCTCAAGACCGCGTGGCTGATGGACACCGTCGGCAACAAGGGCGCGCACACCGAGATCCAGGCCATCAAGATCGCTACCCCGCTGATGGCCGAGTGGGTGATCGACAAGGCCATCCAGGCCTACGGCGGGGCCGGGGTCAGCCAGGACACCCCGCTGGCCGAGCTGTGGGCGGCGGCTCGCACGCTGCGCTTGGCCGACGGCCCCGACGAGGTCCACCGCGCGTCGCTGGCCCGCCGCGAGCTGCGCCGCCACTCCTGACCCGCTCCCCCGCCGGGGGTGGGTCAGGCGGAGGCCCGGTGGATCAGCTCGGTGTCCAGCAGCACGTGCGGGGAGGGGACCTCCTCGCCCCGGATGCGGGACACCAGCAGCCGGGCCATCTGCCGGCCCATCTCCTCCACCGGCTGGAACACGGTGGTCAGCGGCGGCTCGGCCTGACGCGCGATCGGGGCGTCGTCGAAGCCGATCACCGCCACGTCCTCGGGCACCCGGCGGCCGGCCTCGCGCAACGCGCGCAGCGCGCCGAAGGCCATCAGGTCGGAGGCCACGAACACGGCGTCCAGTTCCGGGCACACGTCGAGCAGCCGGCGCATGGCGGCGGTGCCGCTGCCCTCGCTGAAGTCCCCGTACGCGATCAGGCCCGGATCGACCCGGCTGCCGGACGCACGCACTGCCTCCTGGTAGCCGGAGAGCCGGGCCAGGCCGGCGCCCATGTCCTGCGGGCCGGCGATGGTCGCGACCCGCCGTCGGCCCTGGCGGAACAGGTGCTCCACCGCCTGCCGCGCGCCGCCGACGTTGTCCATGTCGACGAACCACGCCGGCTGCGCGTTCGGGTGCAGCATCCGCGCCGGACGGCCGCCGAGCACTGTCGGCAGGCCGCGCTCCTCCAGCAGCGTGGGCAGCGGGTCGGCGTCGTGCAGCGACAGCAGGAGTACGCCGTCCACGTGCTGGTTGGTCAGGTGGTGCTCGACCCGTTCCCGCTCGATCGGCGACTGCACCATGGCCAGCCAGAGCTGCATCGGCGTCTCCACCAGCCCGGAGCTGACGCCCCGGACGATGGCCGCGAAGAACGGCTCGGTGAAGACCCGCTCCCCCGACTCGGACACGACCAGTGCGACCGAGTCGGTCCGCTGGGTGACCAGCGCACGGGCGGCGCGGTTCGGCACGTACCCCAGCTCGGCGATGGCCTGCTGGACGGCGGCCCGGGCCTCCGGGCTGACCTGCGGCGAGCCGTTGACCACGCGGGAGACCGTGCCGCGCCCGACGCCGGCGCGAGCCGCGACCGCGTCGAGGGTCGGACGCCCGAGCGAGCGGGTGCGCTGCGTTGTCATCGTTGTGCTCCTCCGACGGTCGGGCGGGCCCGGCACCGATTGAGGCGTCGGCGCCGGGCCGCCCGTTACTGGCTGGCCCAGCTTATTGTGCGGGCAGTCCGTTGCGTCGGATCACGTCGGCGTACCACCTGGCGCTGGACTTCGCGATCCGGGCCTGGCTGTCGTAGTCGACATAGACCATGCCGAACCGCTTCGTGTAACCCCAGGCCCACTCGAAGTTGTCCAGGAGCGACCAGGCGAAGTAGCCCTTGAGCGGCACACCGGCCTCGATCGCGGCGTGCGCCGCGCGCAGGTGCGCCGAGAAGTAGGCCAGCCGGTCCGGGTCGTCCACCCGGCCGTCAACCAGCTCGTCGACGAACGCCGAGCCGTTCTCGGTGACGTAGAGCGGCAGGTCGGTGTACTCCCGGTGGACCCGCTCCAGCGTCTCCACCAGGCCCGGCGCGTCGATCTCCCAGTCCATGTCCGTCACCGGGACACCCCGGGTGACGAACCGGACGTCCTCGCTGCCCGGCCAGCAGGACGGCGCCCGCCAGTAGGGCTCCGGCTCCGCGCCCTCGACCGGCGCGGCCACCACGTGCCGGCTGTAGTAGTTGACCCCGACCATGTCCAGCGGCGTGGAGATGGTCGCCAGGTCACCGTCGCGCACGTGCCCCATGTCGGTGACCTGACGCAGGTCCGCGACGAGGTCGGCCGGGTACGCCCCGCGCAGCACCGGGTCCAGGAAGAACCGGTTCGCCAGCGCGTCGATCCGCCGGGCCGCGTCGGCGTCCGCCGCCGACCCGCTCGCCGGGGTCACCGGGTACAGGTTGACGGTGATGCCGAGCTGCGCCTCCGGGCGGACCGCGCGTACCGCCTGCACGGCCAGGCCGTGACCGAGCATGAGGTGGTGCCCGGCCCGGACCGCGTCCGCGCCGTCGGAGCGGCCCGGCGCGTGCACGCCGGAGCCGTAACCGAGGAACGCCGAGCACCACGGCTCGTTCAGCGTGGTGAAGTACTTCACCCGGTCACCGAGCGCCTCGGCGACCAGGTGGGCGTACTCGGCGAAGCGGGCGGCGGTGTCCCGGGCCGGCCAGCCGCCCGCGTCCTCCAGCGGCTGCGGCATGTCCCAGTGGTAGAGCGTCAGCCACGGCTCGATGCCGTGGCCGAGCAGCTCGTCGACCAGCCGGCGGTAGAAGTCCATGCCCTCCTGGTTGACCCCGCCGGTGCCGCCCGGCTGCACCCGCGGCCAGCTCACCGAGAAGCGGTACGACCGCAGGCCCAGGTCGGCCATCAGCCGCACGTCGTCAGGCATCCGGTGGTAGTGGTCGCACGCCACGTCGCCGGTGTGCCCGGCCACGGTCCGGCCCTCGGTGTGGCTGAAGGTGTCCCAGATCGACGGGGTACGGCCGCCTTCCGTCGCCCCGCCCTCGATCTGGTACGCGGCGGTGGCCGCGCCCCAGAGGAAGTCCGGCGGGAAGGTCAGGGCCGGACCGGCGTCGAGGAGACCGACGGCGGGCGGGCTTGCTGGGTTGCTCACGACTTGACGGCGCCTTCCATGATGCCGCCGATGATCTGGCGGCCGAACAGAACGAACACGACGAACAGGGGCAGGGTCGCGATCAACGTACCGGCGAAGATCTGCGAGTTGTCGGCGAAGTAGGCGGTGTTGAGGCTGCGCAGCGAGATCTGGACGGTCGGGTTGGACGGGTCCGCCAGCACCACGAACGGCCAGAAGAACTGGTTCCACTGCTCCATGAAGGTCAGCAGGCCCAGCACTGCGGCGGCCGGACGCAGCGCGGGCGCCACCACGTGCCAGTACACCCGCCAGGTGGAGCAGCCGTCCACCCGGGCGGCCTCGATCAACTCGTTCGGTACCGCCTGCTCGGCGTACTGGCGCATCATGAAGATGCCGAAGCCGCCGATCAGGAACGGAACGGTCACCGACGGCATGGTGTTCAGCCAGTCGAGCTTCGCCATCAGGATGTACAGCGGCAGCACGCCGAGCTGGATCGGCACCATCATCGAGGTGAGGATGATCAGCAGCAGCGCGTTCTTGCCCCGGAAGCGGAGCTTGGCGAACGCGAAGCCGGCCAGCGAGCCGAAGAACACCGTCGCGACGGTGATCGTCCCGGAGACCAGGAACGAGTTCATCAGGCCCTTGACGATGTTGGCGTCGCTGTTGGCGAGCACCCGCTCGATGTTCTCGCCAAGCTTGCCGCCGGGCAGGAACGGCGGCGGCCACGAGTTTGCCGCGTCGTTCGTCCGGCTGGCGATCACGATCATCCAGTAGAACGGGAAAAGGGACAGCAGCACGCCGAAGATCAGGCCGATCATGGTGAGCGGGCTGGCCTTCCAGAGCCGCTCGGCGCGGTGGGCGGTCTTGACCGGCGGACTCTGCCGGGTGGGCGGGCGGACGGCGGTGGTCGTCATCTCGTCACCTCACTTGTCGGAGCTGATGCGGCGGGCGAGCAGGTAGTTGATCGCCGACATCAACGCGATGAGCACGAAGAGCACGAGCGCGACCGCTCCGGCGTAGCCCCACCGGAAACGCTGGTTCATCACGTCGAGCAGGTACATCGTGATGGTCTGGAACTGGCCCTCCGAACCACCGGAGAGACCGCCCGAGCCGCTGGTGAACAGCAGGGGCTCGGTGAACAGCTGGAGGCCGCCGATGGTGGAGATGATCAGCGTGAAGATGATCGTGGGGCGCAGCTGCGGGACCGTGATGGACCAGAACTGGCGCCGCCGGGAGGCGCCGTCCAGCGCCGCGGCCTCGTACATGTCCTTGCTGATCGACTGCATGGCGGCCAGGTAGATCAGCGCGTTGTAGCCGACCCAGCGCCAGTCGACCATGGTGGAGATGGCGAACCAGGAGGCGAAGCGATTCGCCCGCCAGTCGATCGGGTCCAGGCCGACGCTGTCGAGCAGCCAGTTGACCAGGCCGAAGTCCTTGGCGTAGATCATCGAGAAGATCAGCGCGACCACGGCGGTCGAGGTGATGATCGGCATCGCGATGGCCATCCGGAAGAACGTCTGCGCGCGCAGCTTCCGGTTCAGCGCATTGGCGAGCATCAGTGCCAGCAGCAGCTGGGGCACCGTGGAGAGCAGGAACATGCCGAACGTGTTGACCACCGCGTTCCAGAACTGCGGGTCCTCGGTGATCAGTTCGACGAAGTTGTCCATCCCGACGAAGGAGATCGTCGAGTTCAGCGGCGACCGGTCGGTCAGCGCGATCCAGACCGTGTACGCGATCGGGTACACGCCGAACACGGCGAAGATCACGAAGAACGGCAGGACGTACAGGTACGGCGAGTATTTCAGGTCCAGGCGCGTCAGTGAGGCGGCACGGCGGCGCGAGTGACGGGCGGCGCGCGGCGGGCCGGGTTCGGGCGGCGCCGCGGCGTGCAGGTCGAGGCTCATGGGGAGTCCTTCTCCTCGGCCGGCGTCACCCGCCACACGGGCGACGCCGGACTCTGCGGGCACCGCGGGTGGCGCCGGCAGCCGGGCTGCCGACGCCACCCGCGGGCGGCTCAACCGGTTACTTACCGGCGGCCGCACCGTTCTTGAGGGCCGTCTGCCACTGCTCGCCGGCCGACTTGCCCTGCTCCACGGCGCGCAGGCTGTTCTCCACCGCGGTGCGGACCGCGTTGTTCTTCGGGCCGAGGTAGACCGGCTTCAGCTCGGTGGCGCCGGCGGCGAAGATCTTGCCGACCGGGGCCTTGCTGAAGTAGTCGTTGGTCGAGTCGGCCACGGCCGGGTCGGTGAGCGCCTGCGGGTTCGAGGGCAGGTTGCCGACCGCCTTGTACGCGCCGATCTGGCCCTTGGCGCTGGTCAGGAACTTGGCCAGCTCCGCGGCCTCCTTCTGGTGCTTGCTCGACTTCGGCACGCCGAGGAAGGAGCCGCCCCAGTTGCCACCGGCGCCCGGCGCCTTGGCGATGTCCCACTTGCCGGCCGCCGCGTCACCGGCCTGGCCCTTGATGACACCGGTCATCCAGGCGGGGCAGGCGATGGTGGCGAAGGTGCCGTTCTTGAAGCCGGCGTTCCACTCGTTGGAGAACGACTGGAGGTTGTTGGACAGCCCGGCGGCGATCATCTTGGTGGTGAGGTCGTACGCCGTCTTCACGTCCGGGTTCTGGTCGATGACCATCTTGTTGCTCTTGTCGTAGTACGTGTAGCCGGTGCCCTGGCCCGCGACCTGCATCAGCACCACGTTGTAGAAGTTGGTCGCCGAGTCGACGAACTTGTGCTTCTTGTCGGCGGCGGCGAACTTCTGGCCGGTGGCGATGAACTCGTCCCAGGTCGGCCAGAGCGCGCCGACCTGCTCGCGGTCGGTGGGCAGCCCGGCGGCCTTGAACAGGTCGCTGCGGTAGCACAGCGCCATCGAGCCGACGTCGGTGCCGAGGCCCAGCACCTTGCCGTCGGGGGTGGTGCCCTGCTCCCACTTCCACGGCAGGAAGTTGCCCTTGAGGTCGTTCGCGCCGTGGTCGGCGAGGTTCACGAACTTGTCGGCCTGGGCGTAGAACTGGACGATCGTGCCCTCTTCCAGGGCCACGACGTCGCCGGCGCCCGAGCCCGCGGTGATCTGCTGGGTGAGGCGGGTGTTGTAGTCACCGAGGCCGAGGCCCTTGCCCCGCTCCTGGATCTTGACGTTCGTGTGCTCCGCTTCGTACTGCTTGTACAGCTCTTCGTAGCCGAAGCCCTGGTCGCCGAAGACGTCGACGACCAGGGTGATCGGGCCGCCGCCGCTGCCGCTGTCGCCGCTGTCCGAGTCGTCGCCGCAGGCGGCGGTGGTGCCGAGCACGACGACGGACGCGAGCGCGATGGCCGCGAAGCGCCGACGACGGATTGGGACGCTCATCCGAGACCCCTCTTTCGGTGGTGAGGCGATATCTGCTGTGTGGTGGGGGGTGCGTTTCGCGCGGGCCGGAGCGGGCAGGAGGGAGATCCGCACCACTCTCGGGAGCGCTCCCATGAGGTTGCCGGGAGGTGACAGGGGTGTCAATAGACCGTTGGGAGCGTTCCCATTTCGTTACCGCGTCGGCGCGCGGTCGGCGGCGCGGGAGCTCAGGTCAGCAGCAGCGGCGCAGCAGGACGGTGGCGCGGTCCGGGTCGAACGCGGCCGGATCGAACGCCGGGCCGGCCCACTCGCGCATGGCCGGGTGCTCCTGATGCTCGGGGTCGGCGAGCGCGGCCAGCAGGACCGCGTACCCGGCCGGACCGCCCACGTCCTCCGGCGGGCAGGCCCGCTCCCCGTCCAGGCACAGCGGGTAGCGCTCGTCCGGGTCGGCGGCGCAGCAGTCCTCCACCACCAGGTCGTGCTCCCACCAGTCACCGAAGTCGTAGGTGTAGCGGAACCGGTCGCCCTTGCCCACGAGCGCGTCCAGCCGGACGTCCAGCTCGTCGCGCAACGACAGTTCGCCGTCCGGGTCGGGCTCGCCGTACTGCCGGCCGTCGACGTCGAACGAGTGCAGGTGGCAGTCGCGCCAGCCCATCGCGTGCTGGATCACCCGGTGCAGCCGGTCCAGCGTGTAGCCGCCGGGCACCAGCACCCGCCGCCACACCGGCGGCCGGACGCCGGCCAGCGACACCATGAGCTGGAAGATCTGACGCGACACGACGTCCCATCCTTCCTGGGCATAGGCTGCCTGCATGATCTGCCGAGCCTGCCGGGAACGGCGGCACGACGACTGTCCTGGCCGGAAGTGGTGCGACTGCCAGCACCGTACCCCCGAACCCACCCCTCCGGTCACCGGTCCGGCCGGCGAATGACCGTCGGAACCCCGATCGAACGGATCTGGCCCGCACCCGTTACCGGTGCGCTCACCGATCCGCAGCTCACCGCGCTCTACGGCCGCGCGGCCCGTCCGCACCTGCGGGTCAACTTCGTCGCCAGCGCCGACGGCGCGGTCACTCTGGACGGATACTCGGCCGGGCTGTCCGGCGAGCCGGACAAGCGGGTCTTCGGCCTGCTGCGGATGCTCTGCGACGGCCTCGTGGTGGCCGCCGGCACGCTGCGGCACGAGGGCTACCGGGCGGTCCGGCTGAGCCCGGAGCGCCGGGCCTGGCGGCGCGAGCACGGGCTGGCCGAGTTCCCGACGCTGGTGGTCGTCTCCGGGTCGCTCGACCTCGACCCGGCGCAGGCCGCCTTCGCCGACGCCCCGGTCCGGCCGATCGTGCTCACCCACGCCGACGCCGAACCGCCGCCCGGGCTGACCGACGTGGCAGACGTGGTCCCCTGCGGCACCGACCCGGCCGAGGAAACCGACCGCGTCGACGGCAGCGGCCGGGCGGACGGCGCCGGGCGGACTGGTGGCACCGGGCGGGTCGATCTCGTCGCCGGCCTGGCCGAGCTGCGCCGGCGCGGGCTCGACCAGTTGCTCTGCGAGGGCGGTCCGCATCTGTTCGGCGCGCTCACCGCCGCCGACCTGGTCGACGAGCTGTGTCTCACGGTGGCGCCGCTGCTCGCCGGCGCCGGTCCGGGCCGGATCACCGCCGGGGACACCAGCGTCCCGCGTCACCTGCCGCTGCGGCACGTGCTGGCCGCCGCCGACGGCGTGCTGATGCTGCGCTACGCCCGCGACCCCGCCGAGACCCCGCCCGCCGGCGCCGCCCCCGCCGCCTGACCCACTAGCGGCAGCGGCAGCGGCAGCGGCAGCGGCAGCGGCAGCGGCAGCGGCAGCGGCAGCGGCAGCGGCAGCGGCAGCGGCAGCGGCAGCGGCGAGATCTTGGTACCAAACGGCCCCTATAGGGGCCCCTTCCTACCAAGATCTCGGCGTCGTCCTGACCTGCGGGACACGACTCCCGCTGCTCGGGACGATGCGGACCGGAAGCGGCGAATCCCGTGCGGGCAGACGACGGGCGGGCCGCCATGGGTGTCACCGGCCCGCGGAGGCACCCATGGTGTTCCACCGAGCGGCCGGGCCCGACCGCACGGCGCCGGACACCACCCGGACCGCCCGACGGCACCGCCGAGGCCATCGGTCGGGTCACCCCGGGAACCGGCGGCGGGTGGCAGCGCGGGAAACGGCCGGCGGCGGCACGGGGAACGACCGAGGGACGGCGGCACGGGGAACGGCGGGCGGTTCGGGGACGCGGGACCGGCCGGGGACGCGGGACCGGCCGGGGGCACGGGAACGGCCGGGGGCACGGGAACGGCCGGGGGCATGGGAACGGCCGGGAAAGCGCGAACAACCAAGGAAACGCACGCTCAGTGGTCGGGCGGATTCGGGGGGCTACCGTTCGGCGCACGGGTGGCGTGGCGTCCGCCGCGTCGCGTGGCAACCTGTCGCATCCCTCGGGCAGGATGCACGACGTGCACCGCCAACGGTACGACCAGCCGACCGGAGACCGCCGATGACCGACGATCAGCTCGACGGGCCCGGCGAGGGTGTCGGCCGAGTGCTCGGCACCGCCGACGCCACCCCGCTCACCTTCTGGACCGCCGTCGCGCCGGGCAGCTACCTGCAACTCGACGACGTGGTGGTGACCCGCCGCGACCTGCCCGACCGTGAGCCGGTGACGATCGCCGGGGTGGTGACCCAGGTGCGCGCCCGGCACGAGGGGGCGCAGTTCGACTCCGACGTCTTCGCCATCGCCGACGGCACGCTGCCGGCGCAGGTGCAGGAGGCGGCCGAGGTGACGACCACGCGGGTCGACCCGGAGTTCTACGTGCCGCCGACGCCGGGCGCGGTGGTGCACCGGGCCGAGGGTGACGCGCGGGCGCGGGCGCTGCACTTCGACCGGATGGAGCGGCGGATCCCGATGGGGATGGGCCGCGACGGCGTGCCGGTCTACCTCAACGCCGACTTCCTCGACGGCACCCGGGGCGCGCACGTGTCGATCTCCGGCATCTCCGGTGTCGCCACCAAGACGAGCTTCGCCACGTTCCTGCTCTACTCGGTGTTCCGCTCCGGTGTGCTGGGCGGCGACGCGGTGAACGCCAAGGCGCTGATCTTCAACGTGAAGGGCGAGGACCTGCTCTTCCTCGACCACCCGAACAGCCGGCTCGACGACCCGACCCGGGCGGCGTACGCGAAGCTGGGCCTGGACGCCGGCGCGTTCCCGGACGTGCGGGTGTACGCCCCGCCGCGGGTCGGCGACTCCTCCGGCACGCCGGATGTGAGCAGCCGGCTCACCGGCGTGGACAGCTTCTACTGGACGCTGTCCGAGTTCTGCGCCGACCGGCTGCTGCCGTACGTGTTCGCCGACGCGGACGACGAGCGCCAGCAGTACACGATGGTGGTGCACTCGGTGGCCGCGCACCTGGCCCGCTACGCCCAGCCCGCCGACGGCGGGGTGAGCATCGACGGGGTGCGGCTCGGCTCGTACGCGGACCTGGTCGACCACGTGGTCGAGCAGCTCAACGACGACGAGACGCGCGGCGAGTGGGCCGGCAGCGCGGTCGGGCTGGGCACCGTCAACGCGTTCGCCCGGCGGCTGATCGGCAGCAAGAAGGACCTGGGCCGGTTGATCCGTGGTGACCTGGCGACCCGTCGCCCGCACTCGATCAACACCGCGGAGAGCGCCCAGGTCACAGTGGTCGACCTGCACAACCTGCCGGATCGCGCGCAGCGGTTCGTGGTCGGTGTGACGCTCAAGAGCGAGTTCGAGCGCAAGGAGAAGGCGGGCACCGCCAAGCCGCTGCTGTTCGTCGTGCTCGACGAGCTGAACAAGTACGCGCCGCGGGAGGGCTCGTCGCCGATCAAGGAGGTGCTGCTCGACATCGCCGAGCGGGGCCGCTCGCTGGGTGTGATCCTGGTCGGCGCGCAGCAGACCGCCAGCGAGGTGGAACGGCGGATCGTCACCAACTCGGCGATCCGGGTGGTGGGCCGGCTCGACCCGGCCGAGGCGTCCCGCCCGGAGTACGGCTTCCTGCCGCCCGCCCAGCGGCAGCGGGCGCTGCTGGCCAAGCCGGGCACGATGTTCGTCAACCAGCCGGACATCCCGGTGCCGCTCTGCCTGGAGTTCCCGTTCCCGGCGTGGGCCACCCGGGTCTCGGAGGCGGGCCGCGCGCCCTCGGAGACGCTACGGTCGATCACGCAGGCCGCCGATCCGTTCGCGGTGGTCGGCTCCGGCTCCTCCGACGACGACATCCCGTTCTAGGCGGCACCCAGATGAAGATCCTGCACACCTCCGACTGGCACGTCGGCAAGGTCCTCAAGGGGCAGTCCCGGGCGGAGGAGCACAAGCAGGTCCTCGCCCAGGTCATCGAGATCGCCCAGCGCGAGCAGCCCGACCTGGTGATCGTCGCCGGTGACCTGTACGACACCGCCGCGCCGACCCCGGAGGCGACCCGCCTGGTCACCCGGGCGCTCACCGCGCTGCGGCGTACCGGCGCCGACGTGGTGGCGATCGGCGGCAACCACGACAACGGCGCGGCGCTGGACGCGCTGCGCCCGTGGGCCGAGGCGGCCGGGATCACGCTGCGCGGCAGCGTCCGGGAGAACCCGGACGAGCACGTCGTCGACGGGGTCACCGCCGGCGGGGAGCGCTGGCGGGTCGCCGCGCTGCCGTTCCTGTCCCAGCGGTACGCGGTGCGCGCGGTGGAGATGTACACGCTCACCCCGGCCGAGGCCAACCAGACGTACGCCGACCACCTGGGCCGGGTGCTGGACCGCCTCGCCGAGGGCTTCACCGAGCCGGACCGCGTGCACCTGGTCACGGCGCACCTCACAGTGGTCGGGGCGAGCACCGGCGGCGGCGAGCGGGACGCGCACACGGTGCTCGGATACGCGGTCCCGGCGACGGTCTTCCCGGGCAACGCGCACTACGTGGCGCTGGGTCACCTGCACCGTTCGCAGCGGGTCATCGGCCCGTGCCCGATCCGCTACAGCGGCAGTCCGCTCGCCGTCGACTTCGGCGAGCAGGAGAACGTCTGCTCGGTGACGATCGTGGAGGTGACAGCCACCACGGCCGCCCGCATCCGCGAGGTGCCGGTGCCGGGCGCGGTGCCGCTGCGCACGGTACGCGGCACGCTCGCGCAGCTCGCCGAGATCGAGGCGCCGGAGGGCTGGCTGCGCGTCTACGTCCGGGAGCAGCCCCGGGCCGGGCTGCGCGAGGAGGTGCAGGAGCTGCTGCCCCGGGCGCTGGAGATCCGGATCGACCCGGAGCTGGTGCCCGCGCCGGGCAGCGGGACACGGACTGCCCAGCGGGCCGGCCGGTCGCCGGGCGAGTTGTTCGGCGACTACCTGGACAGCCGCGGGCACGCCGACGAGGGTGTCCGGGAACTCTTCGACGAGCTGCTCGAGGAGGTGGAGCACTGATGCGGCCGATGCGGCTGGACATGGCCGGGTTCACGGTGTTCCGCGACGAGACCACTGTCGACTTCACCGACGCGGACTTCTTCGCGCTGGTCGGGCCGACCGGTTCGGGCAAGTCGACGGTGCTCGACGCGATCTGCTTCGCGCTCTACGGCACGGTGCCGCGCTGGGGCGGCGCCCGGGGGCTGGCGAACGCGCTGGCACCGTCGGCCACCGAGGCGCGGGTCCGGCTGGTCTTCGAGTCCGCCGGGGACCGCTACGTGGCGACCCGGGTGGTCCGCCGGGACGGCCGGGGCACTGTGAAGACGGCGAACGCCGGTCTGCAGCTCATGCCGCCGGGGTTCGACGTCACCAAGCTCGACACCGGGCTCAGCCCGGAGGATCTGGGCGAGGTGGTGGCGGGCACCCCGGCCGAGATGGAGCAGGCGGTGCTGGACGCGGTGGGGCTGCCGTACGAGCAGTTCACCTCCTGCGTGGTGCTGCCGCAGGGCCAGTTCGCCGACTTCCTGCACGCCAAGCCGGCCACCCGCCAGCAGATCCTGGTGAACCTGCTCGGGCTGGGCGTCTACGAGTCGGTGCAGAAGAAGGCGGTCGAGCGGGCCGGGCAGGCCGAGGCGAAGCTGGAAACGGTCGACAAGATGCTCGGCGGGCTCGCCGACGTCGACGACGAGAGTCTGACCGCCGCCCGGGAGCGGGTGGACGCGATGCGGGAACTGGCCGCGGCGGTCGCTGCCGCCGTACCCGAATGGGCGCGGGCCCGTGCGACGGCGGGCGAGCGGGCCGCGGCGCTGGCCGCCCTCGACGCCGAGCTGGGTGTGCTGGCCGGGGTGCGGCCGCCGGACGGCAC
>NZ_JBXUOV010000077.1:0-27197 GCF_057196585.1 Micromonospora sp. ATLC20 | reverse complement strand
GGTCAGGCCGGACGCGACGCCGAGCGCCACCGACGGGCGCACCCGGCCGGACGGGATCGGGCGTTCCGGCCGCTCGACCGCGTCCAGCCGCCGGTCCGCCCAGTCGTTCGCGGCCATCCCGGCCCAGTAGAGCAGCACCGACGCGCCGGCCAGCGCCGGTGTCCGCGGGCCGAGCGCACCGGCCGCCGCCGCGCCGGACAGCACATCCCCGGGTACGGAGAGCGCGGCGGGCGCCCGCACCAGCTCGGCCAGGTCGGCCAGGCGGGTCACGGCGTCACCCGGGCGTGCAGACCGGCGGCGAAGTCCCGCAGCACCGTCCACTGGTCGCCGAGCGCGTGGCCGGTCGCGCCGAGCGGGTCCTTGAAGAAGAACGCCAGCTCGGTCAGCGGGCCGTGGCGGCCGGCGGCGTGGGCGGCGGCGGTGAGCCGGGCCAGGTCCAGCACGAGCGGCGCGGCCAGCGCCGAGTCGCAGCCGTGCCAGGTGAACTCCATCCGCATGCCGGTGCCGAGGAAACCGGCGAACGTGACCAGGTCCCAGGCGGTCTTGAAGTCGCCGAGTTCCTCGACGTACTCGATCCGGGTGTGGCCCTGCGGCAGGTAGCCGAGCGTCTCGGCGAGCACCCGCTGTTTGCTGCCCACCTTCGCGGCGTTGGCGGCCGGGTCGGCGAGCGTGGCGCCGTCGCCGCCGCCGAGCAGGTTCGTGCCGGACCAGGAGCGCACGGCCAGGTGCCGCATCGCGAACATCGGCGCGAGCACCGACTTGAGCAGCGTCTCGCCGGTCTTGCCGTCGTGCCCGGCGTACGGCAGTCCGCGTTCGGCGGCGAGCGCGGCCAGGGCCGGCAGGCGGGCCCCGGTGGACGGGGTGAAGTCCACGTACGGGCAGCCGGCGGTGAAGGCCGCGTACGCGTATCCCGAGCTGGGCGGCAGCACGTCGGCCGGGCCGGCCAGCGCGTCGCGCAGCGCGGCCGGGTCGCTGTGGGCCGGATGCGGTACGGGCGCCGGTTCGGTGGCGGCGACGTTGACCACCACCACCCGATCCAGCCCGTGCCGGGTCCGGAAGTCGGTCAGGTCGCGCACCACTGCGGCGATCCGTTCGCCCTGGTCGCCGTCGGTGGGCGTGGGCCGCAGCGACGCCTCGACGGCGGCCAGGTCGGGCGCCACGGCGTCGGCCAGCCGGGCGGGCAGCACCCCGGCGGCGGCGAGCGCCTCGGCGCGTTTGGTCAGCGGGGTGGCGACCACGTCGTGGCCGCCGAAGACGAGATCGGCGAAGCCCGGCAGGGCGGGCCCGCGCAGGTCGGGCAGCTCGGTCACGCAGCCGGTCGGCGCGGTGAGCCCGGCCCGCAGGGCCAGCCCGCCGACCACGGCGGTGGTGGCGACCGAGCCGCGCGCACCCACCAGCCAGACACCCGTACGCATTCGCGCTACCTCCCCAGGTAAGGCCGGTCCACCGGTGCGGCCGGGGAATCCCGGTCCGGCCGCACCGGAGGGCCGTGCTGGTCGTGCCGGCGGACACCGGCGGCACGCTCCCCGGAGCCGGCCTCGTCCCCGCCGCGGGGCGCAACCGCGGGCGGGCCCTCGCCGGCCGGCGCCGGTGAGTGTCGGGCGGGCCTGGCCCGCCTCGGGTCAGGCGGAAGCTTCGGCCAGAGCGGGCTCCACCTCCGTCCAGGCGGCCCGCTCGGCCGAGCGGGTCACCGCGTCGAGCACGAGCTGGACCTGCAACGCGTCGGCGAACGACGGGGCCGGGTCGGCGCCGGTGGCGACCGCCTCGACGAAGTCGCGTGCCTGGTGGGTGAAGGAGTGCTCGTAGCCGATGATGTGGCCGGGCGGCCACCACGCACCCAGGTACGGGTGGTCCGGCTCGGTCACCAGGATCCGGCTGAAGCCCTGCTCGGCAGTGGGCCGGGTGGCGTCCAGGAACTCCAGTTCGTTGAGGCGTTCCAGGTCGAACACGACGCTGCCGCGCGAGCCGTTGATCTCGACCCGCAGGGCGTTCTTGCGGCCGGTGGCGAACCGGGTCGCCTCGTACGTGGCGAGTGCTCCCCCGTCGAGCCGGGCCACGAACACCGCCGCGTCGTCCACCGTCACCTGCCCCATGGCGCTGCCGTTACCGTCGGCCTGCGCGGCCAGGCCGCTCGACCCGGCCACGAGCGGCCGCTGACGCACGAACGTCTCGGTGAGCGCGCTGACCCCGCTGACGAGCTGACCGGTGACGTACTGGGTCAGGTCGATGATGTGCGCGCCGATGTCACCGAGCGCGCCGGAGCCCGCCCTGTCCTTCTGCAACCGCCACACCAGCGGGAACTGCGGGTCGACGATCCAGTCCTGGAGGTAGGTCGCCCGGACGTGCCGGATCTCGCCGATCCGGCCGTCGGCCACCAGTTGCCGCATCAGGGCGACAGCGGGCACCCGCCGGTAGTTGAAGCCGCACATCGCGCGTACCCCGGACTCGCGTGCCCGGGCCGCGGCCCCGGTCATCTCGCGGGCCTCGGCGACGCTGTTCGCGAGCGGCTTCTCGCACAGCACGTGCTTGCCCGCGGCGAGCGCGGCGAGGGCGATCTCGCGGTGGCTGTCCCCCGGCGTGCAGATGTCGACCACGTCGATCTCGTCGGACTCGACGAGCCGCCGCCAGTCGGTGGTGTAGCCGTCCCAGCCGAGCCGGTCGGCGGCCTCGGCCACCTTCGGCTCGTCGCGGCCGCAGACGAGCGCCATCCGCACCCGCGCCGGCAGGTCGAACACCCGGTTCACGGTGCGCCACGCCTGCGAGTGCGCGGCTCCCATGAACGCGTAGCCGACCATGCCGACCCGCAGGATGCTGTCGTGACTGGACAAGGTGGGTCTCCCCCCGTGTGTCAGAACCCGAGCTTCAGGTAGTCGCTCGCGTTCTCCTTGGTGATCGTCTCGGAGGCGAGGACGATCTCCTTCGGTACCTGGAGTTCGACCAGGTCGGACATGCCCTTGCCCTGGCCGATCAGGCGGGCCAGGGAGATGGCCGAGGAGGCCATCGACGGGCTGTAGGTGACTGTGGCCTTGAGAACGGTGTTGTCGGCGGCGATGTCCTCCATGGCCTTCTTGGAGCCGGCGCCGCCGACCATGATGAATTCCTTGCGGTTGGCCTGGTTGACCGCCGCGAGCACGCCGATGCCCTGGTCGTCGTCGTGGTTCCAGACCGCGTCGATCTTCGGCAGCGCCTGGAACAGGCCGGTGGCGGCCTGCTGACCGGAGTCGACGGTGAACTCCGCGGGCCGCCGGTTGGCGACCTTGAACCCGTACGAGGCGAGCGTGTCGGCGAACCCCTTCGAGCGTTCCTGGGTCAGTTCCAGCGACTCGATGCCGGGGATCTCGCCGATCACCGGGTTGCTGACGCCCTTGGCCTTGAGCTGCTCGGCGATGTAGGTGGCGGCGGCCACCCCCATGCCGTAGTTGTCGCCCTTGATCTGCAGCCGGTAGGCCCGCGCGTCCGGGAAGGCCCGGTCCAGGTTGACCACCGGGATGCCGGCCTTCATCGCCTCCAGGCCGAACGCGTTGAGTTCCTTGCCGTCGTGCGGCAGCAGCACGATCACGTCGGGCTTCTGCGAGATCAGCGTGGACAGCGCCGCCCGCTGGGCCGCCGCGTCCGCGCCGGCCTCGACCGACTTCAGCTCCACGTCCTGGTACGCCCCGGCCTGCGCCTTGGCGTTGTTGGTGATGGCGGCGATCCAGCCGTGGTCGGCGGCGGGGGCGGAGAAGCCGATGCTCACCTTCTTGCCCGTCTCGGTGTTGGCGCCGGAACCGGCCGCCTTGGTCTGCGCCTCGGTCGGGTTCTGCTCGTTGCTGGTGCAGCTGGCGAGCAGCACCCCGGCGGAGACGGCGGCCCCGCCGAAGAGCAGCCGGCGGCGGGACAGGTCATGGCGCGGTGTTCTCATGACGCCTCCTGGGATGAGGTGGTGGGGTGGTTTCGGGTGTGGCGGGCCGGACCACCGTCGGTACGACGGCAGCCGGGATGTGCGCGTGGGGTCAGGTGGTGGTGGCCCGGTTGCGGGCGAGGAACTGGGTGAGGCTGCCGAACTGCACCTGCTGGACCAGGACGGCGGCGACGATGATGCCGCCCTTGACCATGTTCTGGGCCTCGGCGGAGAGGTTGTTGATGGCGAACAGGTTGGTGATCGTGGAGAAGATGATCACTCCGAGCAGGGAGCCGATGATCGTTCCCCGCCCGCCGCTGAGCAGCGTGCCGCCGATGATCGCGGCGGCGATCGCGTCCAGCTCGTAGAGGTTGGCCATCGCCGCCTGCGCGGAGGTGGCCTGCGCGGTCAGCATGACCGCGGCGATGCCGCAGCACAGGCCGGACAGCGCGTAGAGCATCACGGTGTGCCGGCGGACGTTGATGCCGGCCAGCCGGGCCGCCTCCGGGTTGCCGCCGACCGCCACCGTACGGCGGCCGAACGTGGTCCGGTTCAACAGCACCCACCCGGCCGCCACCACCGCCACCAGGATGTAGACCAGCAGCGGGATGCCGAGCACGTTCGTGCTGGCGATGCCGTTGATGAACGTGTTGCCCGACACCTGGGTCTGCTTGTCGGAGATCTCCGCCGCCAGCCCTCGCGCTGCCACGAGCATGGCGAGCGTGGCGATGAACGGCACCAGCCGCCCGTACGACACGAGCAGCCCGTTCACCACGCCGACGGCGAGCCCGACGGTGAGCGCGGTGAAGATCATGCCGCCCGCGCCGTAGCTCTGCGTCGCGACTGTGGTGCACCAGACCCCGGCGAGCGCGACGATCGCGCCGACCGACAGGTCGATGCCGCCGCCGATGATCACGAAGGTCATGCCGACGGTGACCACGCCGACCACCGAGGCGAGCTTGAGGATGGTGAGCGTGTTGCCCCACACCCAGTTCGGGTCACCGTAGAGGTCGGGGCGGGTCAGGATGCCGATGACCACCAGCACGACGAGCGTGGCGAGCAGGCCGAGGTTGCGCTTGGCGCCCTCCCCGCCGTCGCCGCGCCACCAGGAGAGCTTCGCCGGCGCGCCGACCTTCGCGGTCTCCGCCCGCTCCACCGGCGGCGACTGCGCGGGCAGCGAGGTGTCAGTGGCTTCGCTCATGCCGGTGCGCCTTCCATGAGAGACCCCGCCATGACGAGGTCGAGCACGGTGTTCTCGTCCAGTTCGCCGGCCGGGGCCTCGCGGACCACCCGGCCCTCCCGCATCACCAGCACCCGGTCGGCCAGGCCCAGCACCTCGGGCACCTCGCTGGAGACCAGCAGCACCCCGACGCCGCGGGCGGCCAGATCGCGGATCACCTGGTACAGCTCGGCGCGAGCGCCCACGTCCACGCCCCGGGTCGGCTCGTCGAGCAGCAACAGCCGGGTGTCACCGAGCAGCCACCGCCCGACCACCACCTTCTGCTGGTTGCCGCCGGACAGCGTGCGCACCGGCCGGCGTACGTCCCGGGGCCGCAGCTCCAGCGACGCGGCGATGCGGTCCGCCTCGGCGCGTTCCCGCCCGGTGTCGGTGAAGCCGAGGCGGGCGTACCGGCTGAACGTGGCGAGCGTGACGTTGCGGTAGATCGGTTCGCCGAGCAGCAGCGCCTGACTCTTGCGTTCCTCCGGCGCCATGCCCATCCCGGCCCGTACCGCCGCGCCCACGCTCCCGGGGCGCAGCGCGCGGCCGTTCACCCGGACCGTCCCGGCGTGCGCCCGGCGCGCGCCGAAGATGGTCTCCAGCAGCTCCGACCGGCCCGAGCCGACCAGCCCGGCGATGCCGACGATCTCTCCCGCCCGGACCCCGAGCGAGACGTCGGCGAACTCGCCGGGCCGGGTCAGCCCGTCCACCCGCAACAGCTCCGCGCCGCCCCCGTGGTCGGCCGGGCGCTGCGGGAAGACGTACTCGATGGTCCGCCCGGTCATCCGGGCGACCAGGTCGCGGGTCGGTGTCTCGCGGGCCGGCAGGCTCGCCGCCGTGGTCCGGCCGTCCTTGAGTACGGTGACCCGGTCGCCGATCTCGCGGATCTCCTCCAGCCGGTGCGAGATGTAGATGACCGCGATGCCCTGCGCGGTGAGTTCCCGGATGATCCGGAACAGGTTCGCCACCTCGTCGTGGGCAAGCACCGCGCTCGGCTCGTCCATGATGATCAGCCGAGCCTCGTGGGACAGCGCCCGGGCCATGCTGACGATCTGCTTGCCCGCGGCGGGCAGGTGCCGCACCAGCCGTCCCGGCGGGATCTCCGGGTGGCCGAGCCGGGCCAGGATCTGCCGGGTACGCCGGGCCATGTGCCCCCGCCGGACGAAACCGAACCGGCGCGGCTCGTGGCCGAGGAACGCGTTCTCCGCCACCGACAGGTCGTCGACCAGGTCGAGTTCCTGGTAGATGGTGGCGATGCCGGCGCGCATGGCGGCCTGCGGGTTGGCGAACGAGGCCGGCTCGCCGCGCCAGCGCACCTCGCCGGAGTCCGGTCGGTGCACCCCGGCCAGCACCTTGATGAGCGTGGACTTGCCGGCGCCGTTCTGCCCCAGCAGGCAGTGCACCTCACCGGCCCGCACCTCCAGTTGCACGCCGTCGAGCGCGCGTACCCCCGGGAACGTCTTGACGACGTCGGTGAGGCGCAGGACCACCTCGCCCGCGACGGCGTCGGCGGGCGCCTCGACGAGCGGCCGGGCCTCGGGCTGTCCGATCTCGCTCATGCTGCTTCTCCGAACGCGAGGTCACTCGCCAGCACCGCGGCGCCGGCGACGCCGGCGCGCGGGCCCAGCTCGGACAGGACGACGGGCAGGTTGCCGGTGGCGAGCGGCAGCGAGCGGCGGTAGACGACGCTGCGGATCTCGGCGAGCAGGATGTGGCCGAGCTGGGCGAGCCCGCCGCCGATGACGATCATCGACGGGTTGGTGAAGCTGACCAGCCCGGCCAGTACGCTGCCGACCCGCCGTCCGCCGTCGCGGATGAGCTGGATGCAGGTGACGTCCCCCTCGATCGCCCCCTGCGCCACGTCCAGCGCGGTCACCACGCCCCGGGCGGCCAGCCGCTCGGCCAGCGCCGGCGACACCTCGGTGCGGGCCGCCACAGTCGCCTCCCGGGCCAGCGCGGCGCCGCTGAACACCGCCTCCAGGCAGCCGAGGTTCCCGCAGCTGCACATCGGACCGTTCGGGTCGACCTGGATGTGGCCGATGTCCCCGGCGCAGCCGTCGGTGCCCCGGTAGACCTCGCCGTGCAGGTAGATGCCGCAGCCGATGCCGGTACCGATCTTGATGAACAGGAAGTCGTCGACGGAGTGGGCCACGCCGCCGTGCCGCTCGCCGATCGCCATGATGTTGACGTCGTTGTCGACCACCGCCGGGCAGCCGTGCTCGCGGGTGAGCAGTTCGCGGACCGGGAACCGGTCCCAGCCGGGCATGATCGGCGGGGAGACCGGGACGCCGTCACGGAAGCTGACCGGCCCCGGTACGCCGATGCCCACCGCGTCGAGCCGCTCGTACGCGCCGTCCACCTTGGCCTTGTGCAGCAGCTCGTTCACCCGCTGGAGCGTCACCTTCGGGCCGGAGCGGATGTCGGCGGCCTCGGTGTAGGCGGCCACCGTCTCCAGCCTGCCGTTCACCACCTCCACGTCGATCGAGCTGGCGCCCAGGTCGACGGCGGCGAAGCGCAGGTGCGGGCTCAGCTCGACGAGCGTGGAACGGCGCCCGCCCCGGGAGGCGGCCAGCCCGGCCTCGGCCACGTATCCGAGGGAGACCAGGCGTTCCAGCTCGGCGAGCAGGCGCGGACGGGGCATCTGGAGCCGGTCGCCGAGTTCGGCGCGGGACACCGCGCCCTCGTCCCGGAGCAGTCGCAGAAGCCGTACGTGCAGGGGGTCGACCGTCCGCACCGGCAGTCACCTCCGCATCGGCGTTGTGTGTCGTGTCCGACACAGTAGGAGCCTTCCGGGCCGCATGTCCATAGCTTCGGCACGCCTGATGCAAACTTTTGTCTATACGAACAAAAGCGAGTTCCGGATCATGAAAACGCGTCGCCCCGCCCGTGTGACTTCCGGGCGGGGCGACGCGATCTCGGTCGGGTGCGTTCTCGGGTCAGCGGGAGGGCGCGTGGCCCTTCTTCCGCAGCTTGCGATCATCGCGCAGCTCCACGTAGGGCTCCTCGTCGGCCGGGTGCCCCGCCGCGATGGCGCGGCTGCGCTCCAGCTCGGCGTCGAACTCCGCGCCCAGCAGGATCGCGACGTTGCTCAGCCACAACCACACCAGGAAGATGATCACGCCGGCCACCGCGCCGTACGTCTTGTTGTACGACCCGAAGTTGCTCACGTAGAGCGCGAACAGGCCGGACACGACCAGCCAGAGCACCACCGCGAGCACGCCGCCGGGGCTGACCCAGCGGAAGCCGCCGTGCCGGGCGTTCGGCGAGGCCCAGTAGAGGATCGCGAACATCAGGCTCACCAGCACCAGCAGCACCGGCCACTTGGCGATGTTCCACACCGTCACGGCGGTCTCGCCCAGGCCGATCGCGTTGCCGGCCTGCTCGGCCAGCCCGCCGGTGAACACCACGATCACGGCGCTGATCAGCAGCATCACGCCGATCACCGCGGTCACACCGAGGCGTACCGGCAGCGTCTTCCAGATCGGCCGCCCCTCCGGCACGTCGTAGATGCTGTTCGAGGCGCGCATGAACGCGGCGACGTAGCCCGACGCCGACCAGAACGCCGCCACCAGACCGATGATCGCCGCGATGCTCGCCAGCCCGCCGGACTGGCCGGCCTGGTCGATCGCGCTCTCGATGATGCGGCGGATGTTCTCCTCCGGCACCGCCTGCCCGACGGTGTCCCGTACCCCCTCGGTGGCCCGGTCGCCGAGCAGGCCCAGCACCGAGATCAGCACCAGTACGCCCGGGAAGATGGAGAGGACGCCGTAGTAGGTGAGCGCGGCGGCCCAGTCGGTCAGGCTGTCGTCCTGGAACTCCCGGACGGTCCGCTTGAGGGTCGCCATCCAGCCCGTCGCCGACAGGTCGGTCGGGCTGTCCGGCCCGTCGTCCGGCCCCACCGGTCCGGCGTGCTTCCGCCCGTCGGGCCGGTCGTGCCCGGCGCGGGCGTCGTCGCGCACGGCGGGGGCGTCCTCGCGCCCGTCGCGGGTGTCCTCGTGGACGTCGTGGGCGTCGTCGCGGGCGGCCATGGCACCTCCTCGTCGTCATGTCGTCCCGCACGACATGCCCTGACGAGGGCAGCGATAACCACCGCACCCGCAAACCGGTCACTCGACCGCCGGCGACCGGTCCCCGCCCCTTCCCTGCCCCTTCCCTGCCGGCCCGGTCCCCGGCCGAGCCCTGCCCTCGACTTCCGCCCGCGCCCCCACCCGCGCCCCACTGCTCGCACCCTGCCGCCGCCTTCACCCCTCTCGCCGCCGTTTGCTCTGCAGCCATGCGCGCGGCGGACACGCTCCGTAACCATGTGCGCCGATGGGTGCAGAGCAAAGGAGGCGGGGGCGGCGCTCCCACCGGCACCCCGCCACTCCCCGCCCGAAATCCGGGCGGGCGGCCGCTCCCCCGCGACCACCAATCGCCACCCTCTCGACGACCGTCACGACGAGTGGAACGTCATGGGTGTCAAACGGGACCGGAAGCACCCATGACGTTCCACTCACCGAGGTCGACCACCGGCGTGCGCGAAAGCGAGAGCGGCGGCGTACGGACGGCGACGGCCGGGGCGCTGAAGTGACGCGTGATCCGTCCTCCGATGCCACCACCTCGGGGAAGTGGAGATGATCCTGGAAACGCGAGCCGGCGAACACGCTCTCCGGCCATTTCCCCACCGGGTGAGCGCGGCGGGCACGAGCGCGCACGTCCCGGCGCGACGGGTGCCGCCCGCGCGAGCCGACACGGGAGACGCACCCACCTGAGTGGACACGTTGCGTGACGACAAGCATCACGGGCACGCCCGCTTTTCATCGTTGTAAGAGATATCGGGAGAGAGCCGCGAGAGACCGCCTCCCATCATTGCGAGACAGTTTCAAGAAATATGCGACGCGAGTGAGCGAACCTCCATTCCGTCACTCATTGCAATCACGATCGGCAATGTTCCCAACATGCGCGCTATTCGCGTATCGTGCCCCCTCGTGCCGTCCGTTCGCCCCTCCGACGCGACTCCCCCCAAACCCCGGCCGCCGTCCGGCGGACGACCGGGGTCCGACGTGGACGCCGAGGTGGTGTCGCTGCCGCCGGACGACGGAAGCGTCGCCGGGCCCGAGTGGGCCGACGACGGGCCGGGCGAGACGCACCACCACAGCCGAGCAGCGCACCACACCGCGGACGAGCACCACACCCGGGACGAGAACGAAGCCCGCGACAAGGGCGAGAGCCCGGACCAGACCCGGGACGCCCGTGAGCTGGCGGCCCGGTTCGAGGAGGAGAAACCGGGACGGGTGCTCGCCGGCCCGGTCGGGATCCTCTTCACCGGCGTCACCGTCGCGGTCGGACTGCTGACGCTCTGGCAGGTGTTCTTCCCGCTGGCCCAGGGCAGCAAGTACTACCTCATCTTCTTCCTGGCCGGCGTCCTGCCGGTGGTGTTCCTCGCGTACCCCTCGGGGGTGCGGCTGCGACGCGCCGTGGCCGACGCGGACGACCGGCGCGGGCCCACGCCCGCGGACTGGCTGCTGGCCCTCGCGGCGCTCGTCGTCTGCCTCTACCCGGTGCTGCCGGTCACCATCGGTGCCGGTGGCGGCGGGTACGACGCCTTCCTCGACCGGCAGGGCCTGCTGGATCCGCTGGACGTGGCGTTCGGCACCGGGCTGCTGCTCCTGCTGCTGGAGGCGTGCCGGCGTACCACCGGATGGATCCTGCCCGCGGTGTGCGTGCTGTTCCTGGGGTACGGCTACTACGGCGGCCTGCTGCCGCAGTCCTGGCCGGTGGCGCACGCGGGGCTCGACTTCGGGCAGCTCGTCGACGCGTTCTACAACTCCGACAGCGGCTTCTACGGCACCCCGCTGGACGTGGCCGCCTCGTACATCGTGCTGTTCACGATCTACGGCGCGGTGCTCGACCTGTCCGGCGCGGGCCGGTTCTTCGTGGAGCTGTCCGCCGCCGCGTTCCGCCGCTCGCGGACGGCCGCCGGGCGTACCGCAGTCGCCTCGGGTTTCCTGCTCGGCACGGTCTCCGGCTCCGGCGCCGCCACCACAGTCAGCATCGGCGCGGTGACCTGGCCGATCCTGCGTCGCGCCGGCTACCCGGCCGAGCGGGCGGGCGGCATGCTCGCCGCGGCCGGCGTGGGGGCGATCCTGTCGCCGCCGACGCTGGGCGCCGCCGCGTTCATCATCGCCGAGTACCTGGGCGTGTCCTACCTCCAGGTGCTCGGCTGGGCCACGGTGCCGACGATCCTCTACTACCTGGGCATCCTGCTCTCCGTGGAGATCGACGCCCGGCGCTCCGGCGTGCGCCCGGTGGTCATCGACACCGGCTCGGCGTGGCGGCTGCTGGCCCGCTTCGGCTACCACTTCCTCTCGCTTCTCGTGATCATCGTGGTGCTGGCGCTCGGCGCGTCGGCGATGCGGGCGGTCGTCATCGCCACCGTGATCGCGGCGGCGCTGTCCTTCCTGGACCGCCGGCACCGGCTCACGCCCGCCCGGCTGGTGGCGGCGCTGCGCGACGGCGTACGCGGGGTGCTCGCGGTGAGCGCCGTCTGCGCCGCGGCCGGCATCATCACCGCCACCACCACGAAGACCGGTCTCGGGCCGCAGGCCGCCGCGCTGCTGATCGACGGCGCGCAGGCGGTCAGCTCGGAGCCGGCGGTGGTGCTGGCGCTGACCGCGGTGCTCGCCGCCGTCGCGCTCAGCCTGCTCGGCCTCGCCGTGCCGGTCACCGCGTCGTTCGTCATCGGCTGGGTGATCATCGGCCCGGCGCTGCTGAACCTGGGCGTCGAGGCGCCCGCAGCGGCCATGTTCGTCTTCTACTTCGCGGTGCTGTCCGAGGTCTCGCCGCCGACCGCGCTCGCCGCTGTCGCCGCCGCCGCGGTCACCGGCGGCCGGCTGGTGCCGACCATGTGGCAGACCCTGCGGTACGCGCTGCCGGCGTACCTGATCCCGCTGGCCTTCGTCATCACGCCGACCGGCCTCGGGCTGCTCGGCATCGGCGGGCCCGGGCGAATCGTGACGGCCGGCCTGGTGTCGGCGCTCGGCGTCGCGGTGCTGGCAGTCGCGGCCGGCGGCTGGCTACCCGGTGTGGGCCCGGCCGGCGTGCCGGAGCGGATCGTCGGCGCGATCGCCGGGCTGGTGCTGCTCTGGCTGGAACCGCTGCCCATGGCGATCGGCGCGGCACTCGCCGCGCTCGCGGTCGCGGGCGTGTACGTCCGACGTGGCGCCGCCGGACACCCCGGCCGCCCGGCGGTCGAAGAATCCGTGGACCTTGGGGAGGAGAGAGAGTGGGACGGATCGACGCGAGGATAGTGGCGGGCGTCGGGGCACTTGTCCTGGTCGCCGCCGGTGCCGCCGGCTGCGGGGGCCGTCAGGACGGCGCGGCGAAGGACGACGCCGCCCGCGAGGTCAGCTGCAAGGTCACCAAGGACACCCGGGTCGGCATCGCCACCGGAAACGCCACCGGCGTCTACTACGTGGTCGGCAACGCGCTCGCCGGTGAGCTGAGCAAGACCACCGACGGCAAGCTCACCGGGACGGCCGCCGAGACCGGCGCCTCGGTGCAGAACGTCGAGCAGCTCGTCGCCGGCCAGTACGACGTGGCGTTCTCCCTGTTCGACACCGCCGTCAACGCGGTGCAGGGCAAGGGGAGCTTCACCGCGCCGCAGCCGGTGAAGGCGCTGGCCCGGATCTACGACAACTACACGCAGGTGGTGGTCCGCGCCGACGCGGGGATCACGTCGGTGGCCGACATGAAGGGCAAGAAGATCTCCACCGGGTCGCCGAAGTCCGGCACCGAGGTCATCGCCAACCGCCTGCTCACCGCCGCCGGGCTGGACCCGGCCAAGGACATCCAGGCGCAGCGGCTGGACCTCACCAAGACCGTCGACGGCATGAAGGACGGCAGCATCGACGGCTTCTTCTGGTCCGGCGGCGTACCGACCGGCGGGGTCACCGACCTGTTCACCACGTCCGGAGACAAGGTGAAGTTCGTCGACATCAGCCCGCTGCTGCCGAAGATGGCCGAGCTGAACCCGGCGTACCAGGCGGGCACCATCGGCAAGGACATCTACCGGACCCCGGCCGACGTGCCCACCATCGTGGTGCCGAACGTGCTGCTGGTGCGGGACGACCTGGACGCCGACGTGGCCTGCGCGATCACCCGGACGGTGTTCGACTCCAAGGACGCCCTGGCCCAGGCGAACCCGGCGGCGAAGGGCATCGAGCTGGGCAACGCCCGCAAGACCGACCCGGTGCCGCTGCACCGTGGCGCGGAGCGGGCGCTGAGCGACCTCGGCGCGAGCTGACCTGAACGGGCCGGGGCCGGCCCTGCGGCCGGGCCCCGCCCCCCCCCCCCCCCCCCCGACCCGACCCGGAGACCCCCGTGCCGCTGCCCCACCCGGCTCGCGTACGCCGGCATCACCGCTCCGCGGACCGCACCGGACGCCTCCGCTCGGTTCGCGTCCAACTGCTGGCCCCGATCCTGGTGGCCACCGCCGGCCTGGTCGTGCTGGGGGCGGCGCAGACCGGCGCGGCGCTCGACGCGTCCGCCGACGCCGACCGGGCCCGCGTGCTGGCCGGCACCGCCACCGCGACCGTACGGCTGGTGCACGAGCTGGAACGCGAGCTGGGCGAGACGGCCGCGTTGCGCCAGCGCGGCGGTACGTCGGGTCGCCCGCTCGTGGACGCGCAGCGACGCCGGGTGGACACCGCTGTCGATCGCTACCGCGCGGCGCAGGGTGACGCCCGCCGGGCCGCCCCCGACCTGACACCCGTGCTCAACGACGCCAGCCGGCGCCTGGACAAGCTCGCGCCCACCCGGGAGCAGGCGGTGGCCGGCGAGGACGCCGACCCGGCGTACGTGTCGCTCGTGGAGTCGCTGCTCGCGGTCGCGGACGCGCTGCCGAGCCAGCTCCGCGACGCCGATCTGGCCAACCAGGCCCGTGAGGTGGCCGCGGTGGCCGCCCAGGAGCACCTGTCCTCGCTGGAGCGCGACCTGCTGCGGGCGGTGTTCGTCCGGGGCGGGCTGGAACGCGGTGAGCTGGCCCGGCTGGGCCGGTTGCGGGGTGCCCGGGAGCAGCGGCAGGCCGAGTTCCTGCGGATCGCCTCCGACTCGTCGAGAACCGCCTGGTACCGCAAGGTCGACGGCACGGACGTGACGGCGGCCCGGCGGATGCGCGACACGGTGCTCGACACCGACGGCGCGCCGGACGCGCTGAAGAGCGACGGCGACGCCTGGTACGTGGCGCAGAGCGGCGCGATCCGCCGGTACAACCTGCTCGGCCGGGACCTGTCCGACGGGCTGGACCGGGACGCGGCGGACCTGGCCGGGGCGGCCCGGTTGCGTGCGGTGCTGACCGCCGGCGCGACGAGCACGGTCGCGCTCGGCTCGCTCCTCACCGCCGTGCTGCTGGCGGTCCGTACGAGCCGCCGGTTGCGCCGGCTGCGGGTGGCCGCGCTGACCATGGCGAACCGGGAACTGCCGGAACGGATCACCGCGATCGCGGCGGGCGAGCGGACCCCGGCGGAGGGCCCGGCGACCCGGATGACCGACGGGATCAGACGCGGCCGGGACGAGGTGGCGCAGGTCGCCGAGGCGTTCGACACGGTGAACCGGGCCGCGTTGCGGCTGGCCGGTCAGCAGGCCGAGTTGCGGCTGGACGTGACCCGGATGGCGGAGGCGCTGGCCCGGCGCATCCGGACGCTCATCACCCGGCAGCTGCGGCTGCTCGACGACTTCGAGCGCGAGGAGACCGACCCGGACGCGCTGGCCCGGCTGTTCGCGCTGGACCACCTCGCCGCCCGGTTGCGCCGCAACGGGGAGAACCTGCTGGTGCTCGCCGGTGGTGAGCCCGGCCGGGGGCACGAGGGCGCGTTGCTGCTGGACGACGTGGTGCGGGCGGCGGCGTCCGAGATCGAGGACTACCCGCGGGTGGAGATCGACGTGCCGACCGCCGCGGTGCACGGCACGGCGGCCGGCAACCTGGTGCACCTGCTGGCGGAGCTGCTGGAGAACGCCACCGTCTACTCGCCACCGGAGGCCCGGGTGCTCGTCGACGGCCGGCGCACGGTCGACGGGCTGGTGCTGCGCGTCCGCGACCAGGGCATCGGCGTCAGCGAGAGCCGGCTGACCGAGATCAACGAGCGGCTGGCCGCGCCGGCCACGCTGTCCAGCGCGGCGGCGGGCAGCATGGGCCTGCACGTGGTGGCCCACCTGGCCGCCCGGCACGGGATCCGGGTGCAGTTGCACAACCCCGGTACCGGCACTGTGGCGCAGGTCGACGTACCGGAATCGGTGCTGACCCGGGTCGAGTCGGTGGCGTCCCGGCCGGCCGCCGAGCGGCGGCCGCGCGCCGCCGCCTGGTTCAAGTCCGGGCCGGCCGCCGGCCGCAGTCTCGTCACCAGCGCCACGGCCGTCGGGCCGGTGCGTGGCGTCGCCGCGGTCCGCACGCCGGGTGGCGCGTTGCTGGCGCCGAGCACGGCGCGGATCCGGCCGGTGAGCGTGCCGCCGACGCCCGTCCCGACCACCGCCGCCGGGCTTCCCCGGCGGCAGGTGGGCGGCCACCTGCCCGAGCCGATGCCGGACACCACCGCGCCGCCGCCGGCCACCGACCTGCTCGACCCCGAAGTGGTACGTGCCCGGCTGTCCGCCCTCGCCGAGGGGGTGGCCAGCGCGACCCGCCGTGCCCCGAACACCACACCCAACGGGAGAAGACCATGACCTCACCGTCCACCACCGGACTGGACTGGCTGCTGGCGAACTTCGCCGAGCAGGTGCCGGACGTCTCGCACGCGCTCGCGGTCTCCGAGGACGGGCTGCGGCTGGCGTCCTCGCCCGATCTCGCCCCGGACCAGGTCGACCAGCTCTCCGCGGTGATCAGCGGGCTGGCGAGCCTGACCGTGGGCGCGGCCCGGCTCATGTCCGCCGGCCGGGTACGCCAGCAGATCGTCGACATGGACGGCGGCGTGATGCTGGTGATGGCGGTGGGTGAACGGGCGCTGCTCGGCGTGCTCGCCGCGCCCGGCTGCGACCTGGGTCAGATCGGCTACGAGACGGCGACGCTGGTGCAGCGGGTGGCGGAGGCGCTGGAACCGGCGGTCCGCCGGTGAACGGCCGCCGGCTGCGGCTGACCGCCGCGCTGATGACGGCGGTGCTGGTGGCCGGGTGCGCGGCCGAGGACTCCGCGCCGGAGGCGTGGCACGGCGGGCGGATCTTCCTGGCCACCGGCAACACCACAGGCGTGTACTACCAGCTCGGCGGCGGGTACGCCGACCTGATCACCCGCCATCTGCCCGGGTACGAGGCGCGGGCCGAGCCGACCGGCGCGTCGGTGGAGAACATCACCCGGGTGGCGAGCGGCGACATGGAGATCGCGTTCAGCCTGGCCGACACGGCGGCGGACGCGGTCGACGGGCGCGGGGCGTTCGACAAGCAGCCGCAGCCGGTACGCGCGCTGGCCCGGGTCTACAGCAACTACACGCACGTGATCGTCCGCGCCGACGGCAAGATCCGCAGCTTCGCCGACCTGCGCGGCAAGCGCATCTCCACCGGTTCGCCGAAGTCCGGCACCGACATCATCGCCGGGCGCCTGCTCACCGCCGGTGGCATGGACCCGAACCGGGACATCCAGCGGTTCAACCTGTCGCTGCCGGAGACGGTCAAGCGGATGCGGGCGAAGGGCCTGGACGCCATGTTCTTCTCCGGCGGTCTGCCCACCCCCGGTGTCAAGGATCTGCTCTCGTCCGCACCGGGCACGTTCCGGCTGCTGCCGATCGACGAGCTGATCGAGCCGTTGAGCGCCCGCTTCGGCGCCGTCTACACCACGGCGACGCTGCCGAAGGAGGTGTACGGGACACCCGAGCCGACGCCGACCATCACGGTGGCGAACGTGATCCTGGTGGGGGCGGACATGCCGGACCAGCTGGCGTACGACCTGACCCGGGTGCTGTTCACCTGGCAGGGCGAGTTGATCCAGGTGCACCCGGAGGCGGCGAATTTCAACCGGTCCAGCGCCGCGTCGACCCGCCCGATCCCGTTGCATCCGGGCGCGCAGCGGTTCTACCGCACCGGCTGAGCGCGGGACCGCGCCGCCTCGACCGCGCCGGGGCGGGACCGCGCCTGCTCACGGCGTCCAGTCGCGCCGCAGCAGGCCGTAGATCACCATGTCTCCGAAGCCGTCGCCGTCGTACCCGCGCTCCCGCTGGGTGCCCTCGTGGACGAAACCGCATCGCTCGGCGGTACGCCGCATGGCCGTGTTGGCGGCGAGCGTCTCGATCTCCAGGCGGCGCAGGTTGCGGTTGCGGAAGCCGTACCGGCAGAGCAGCCGGATCACCTCGGTGCCGTAGCCCTGGCCGCGCGCCTCGGGGAGCAGCGTGATGCCGAGGTGGGCGAGCCTGCTGAACGTGTCGATCCCCCACAGCACGCCGGTGCCGAGGAACGTGCCGTCGGCGACGGTCTCGGCCAGCAGCGACACCGCGGCGCCCGCGTCCGGCTGCTCGCCGACGCGCTTCTCCAGCCGGGCCCGGACCTGCCCGACGTGGTGCGGCAGGAACGGCCCGTCGTCGGTGATCAGGTGCAGTTCCGGATCGGCGTGCAGGCGGAACAGGTCCGGTGCGTCGTCGGGGGTGGGGGTACGCAGGCGGACCCGGTCGGTGGCGAACATCCCGCGACGCTAACAGCCGGGCCGCAGCCACTCGACCGGATTATCCGGCCGCCGCCGGGCGCCCCACACGCCTAAACTAAGTGCTTAGCTAACTGAGGAGGTCGCGCTGTGTCTGCTGAGGCTGCGCACTACAACATGCATGACGCCAAGACCCACCTGTCGCGCATCATCGAGCGGGTGGAACGCGGCGAAGAGATCATCATCGACCGGGCGGGCACCCCCGTGGCGAAGGTCGTGCCGCTCGTGCGCCGAACCGACCGCACGGCGGTCGGCTCCCTCGCCGGGCAGGTGGACCTCTCCGGTGACTGGGACTCGCCACAGACCAACGCCGAGATCGCCGCCGACTTCGGAATCGGCGCATGACCCTGCTGCTGGACACCCACGTCGCGCTCTGGGCCATCACCGGCGACGCCACCCTCGGCGTCGAGTTCCTCGACCGGCTACGCCACGACCCCGATGTCTTCCTCTCCCCGGTCAGCCTCTGGGAGATCACCGTCAAGCAGCAGGCGGGAAAGCTCTCCGGTCCTCCCGACCTCGCGGAGCGGGTGCGGGACATGGGTTTCCGTGAACTCCCGGTGACCCACGACCACGCCATCACCGCAGGCCGCCTGCCGCCGCATCACCGGGATCCCTTCGACCGGATGCTGGTGGCGCAGGCGATCACGGAGAACCTGACCCTGGCCACCCGCGACGCCTCCATCCCGCTCTACGACGTCGACGTCCTCAAGGTGTAGGCCTCAGGCGTCGGCGGGGGTGGTGGCGGCCCGCGCCGCCGCGACCAGCCGGGCGGTCTCGTCGGTCACCGCCTCGTCGTCGGTCGGCGTCCCCGGGTCGTAGCGGACCGTCCAGGTCAGGCCGTCGACCCCGGGCACCCGCCGGGCCGCGATCCGCCCGGAGCCGCCGGGCACCTCGTGGTGCGAGGTGTACGCCACCGAGCCGGTGACCCGGGCCCGGACCTGGTGCGGCAGGTCACCCGGGTCGACGAGCAGGTACGTCTCGGGGAGGCCGTCCGCGACCACCAGGTAGCCGTCGCGCTCGGCGACCGGCTCGGCCGGCGTGACGGTGAGTTCCCGGCCGGACCAGACCGCCTTGAGGATGTCGTGCCAGCCGAGGCGGTCCACCCGGCCGGGCAGCCAGAGCCCGCGGTTGCTGGCGACCAGCACGCCGTCGTTGCCGCCCTCGCCGGTGCCGGCGGCGGCCCAGGCGAGCACCCGCTCGTCGGCGACCAGCGGCGGCCGGTCCGCCGAGGGCAGTTTCGGCCGGCGGTTGAACAGACCCATCACAAACCTCCGGCGGCCTGCTCGCGCAGTGCCCGTGCGTGCTGTTCCAGCGAGAGCAGTTCCCCGAACAGGGCGAAGTACTCGTCCTTGTTGCTCACCGGGTTGACTCGCTGGATCTTCGACTTCAGGTCACGGATGCGGCCGGTGACCGAACTCCACTGGAGCCGAGCCATGGTGATCGAGACGTACCGCGGGTCGGGCTCGCCGTCGATACGCAGCGGTTCCACCGCCAGCTCGCCGATCAACGCCTGCCCGGCCAGGTCGTCGCAGGCATCGCGGACCCGCTCGATCCAGACCGCGCCGCCGGTGGCGCCGGACGCCCCGCCTGCCGCGGCCACGGCGGCGCGTACCGCGAGGTGCACCGGATGCTGGTAGTCGGTCGCCTCGACCGCGTCGAACATCGGGCCGGCCAGGACCGGCTCCTGCAACGCCAGCTTCAGCGCCTCCCGCTCCACCATGGAGCGAGGGCTGTCCACAGTGGGCGCGTTCGGGCGGGGGCGCCCGGACGCGGCGGGCCCACCGGGGGCCGGTTGCCCGTTCGCGGCGGCCAGCACCGCGCGCTGCACCGGCTCGATCTCCATGCCGAGGTCGCCGGCGAGTTTGCGGACGTACTCCGGGCGCTTCTCCCGGTCCTTGATCTTCGCCACGAGCGGCGCGGCGCGGCGCATGGCCTCGACCCGGCCGTCGACGGTGTCCAGGTCGAACCGGTTGATCACGTGCCGGAGTGCGAAGTCCACCAGGGGCTCGCGGCGGGCCACCAGGTCACGTACGGCCAGGTCGCCCTTTGCCAGGCGCAGATCGCACGGGTCCATGTTGTCGGGGCTGACCGCGATGAAGGTACGCCCGACGAAGCGCTGGTCGTCCTCGAAGGCGCGCAGCGCGGCCTTCTGCCCGGCCGCGTCGCCGTCGAAGGTGAAGATGATCTCACCGGCCCGCTCGTCGCTGTCGAACAGCACCCGGCGCAGCACCGAGATGTGGTCGCCGCCGAACGCGGTGCCGCAGGTAGCCACCGCCGTCGGCACGTCGGCCAGGTGGCAGGCCATCACGTCGGTGTAGCCCTCGACCACCACCACCTTGCCCTGCTTGGCGATCTCCCGCTTGGCCTGGTCGATGCCGTAGAGCACGTGCGACTTCTTGTAGATCGGCGTCTCGGGGGTGTTCAGGTATTTCGGGCCGTCGTCGTCGTCGAACAGCTTGCGGGCGCCGAAGCCGATCACGTCGCCGGTGATGTCCCGGATCGGCCACATCAGGCGGCGGCGGAACCTGTCGATCAGCGAACCGGAGCGGGCCGGGCGGGACAGCCCGGCGGTGACCAGCTCGTCGTGGGTGAAGCCCTGCTGACGCAGGTGCTTGGTGAGCATGTCCCACCCGTCGGGGGCGAAGCCGCAGCCGTACCGCTCGGCGGCGGCCCGGTCGAAGCCGCGCCCGGCGAGGAACTCGCGGGCCGGGCGCGCGCCGGCGGTGGTGAGCTGGGCCCGGTAGAAGTCGACGGCGGCGGCGTGCGCGGCCACCAGGCGCTGCCGCTGCCCCTGCTGCGGGCGGGGACGCGGCGCCGACCTGTCGTCCTCGACGTAGCGCAACTGGATGCCGGCGCGGGCGGCCAGCCGCTCGACCGACTCGACGAAGCTGAGGTGCTCGGCGTCCATCAGGAACTTGATCGCGTCGCCGCCGACCCCGCAGCCGAAGCAGTAGAACACGTTGCGGGCGGGCGAGACGTTGAACGACGGGCTCTTCTCGTCGTGGAACGGGCAGAGCCCCTTGAGGTTGCCGCCGCCGGCCGACTTGAGCGTCACCACCTCGGAGATGACGTCCGCGATGGCGGTGCGCTCGCGGACCAGCGCGATGTCCTCGTCCCGGATCCGCCCCGCCATGACCGCCACCCCCTCGGCGTACATCCTGCCCTGCCGGACCGACGTTCCGGCGGCCGGGGGGACGGGCGTGTGGCCGGCCACGCCCGTCCCCGCCGGCTCAGGCCGAGCGGGCCGCCGCGGGGTCGCCGATACGCGGGAACGGCTCGATCGAGAAGACCACCTCGACCGGCACCTCGAAGTACGCGGCGATGCGCAGCGCCAGGTGCAGGCTGGGCCGGAACTCGCCGCGCTCCAGGTAACCGACGGTCTGGTAGTGCACACCGAGCGCGTCGGCCAGTTGCCGGCGGGAGATGCCCCGTTCGGCGCGCAGCACCGCGATGCGGTTGTGCACGGTCTCGCTCATCGACGCCCTCTCATCCGACCCGCTGCATGGCCCGCTCCCGCCGGGCCGCGACCCGCGAGCCGGACTCCCGGCGGGCCATCCGGCGCAGCACCACCGGGGCCAGCACGAGCCCGAGCACCGCCCAGGCGCCGAGCACGCCGACCGTCTCCAGGTGCCGCCAGGAGCCGCCGAGTTCGACGGCCGCGAGGTCGCCGGGGAGCAGCGCCGAGCGCATGCCCAAGCCTAGCCAGTAGAGCGGGAACACCTGGGCGACGCCCTGGAGCCAGCCGGGCAGGCCGTTGATCGGGTAGAAGATGCCGGACAGCGCGATGAGACCGAAGATCGGCATCACCACCAGGCCCATGTTGCGGGGGTTCTCCACCAGCGAGCCGATCACCGCGCCCAGCGGCAGCGTCGCCACCAGCCCGAGCGGCACCACCCAGGCCAGCGTGAGCCAGGCGCCGGGGTCGCCGAGCCGCAGCCCGTCGAGGAAGAACAGCCCCGGCGTGAGCTGGATGACCACGCCGATCAGTGCGACCGCCGAGACCAGCACGATCTTGCCGACCAGGTAGCCGAGCATGCCGTCCGGGATCGCCTTGGCGCGCAGCAGCGTGCCGTCCTCCCGGTCGATGACGAGCTGGTTGGCCAGCCCGAGCAGGCCGCCGAAGAGCAGGCCCATGCCGAGCGCGCTGGGCAGCGTACGGGCGCCGAGCGAGAAGTCGGTGCCGGGCACAGTCGAGCCGCGCATCCAGAACACGGCGATCAGCAGCACCACTGTGGGGAAGAAGTAGGTCCAGAGATCCTGGCCGTTGGTGAACGTGGCGCGCAGCTCGATCACGCCGCGCCGCAGCCCGGCCCGTAGCGCGTTGGTGGTCGGGTTCATCGGTTCGCCTCCTGCTGCCACACCCGCTCGGCCCGGCCGGTACGGATGCCTGTCTCCTCCTCGTGCACCAGCGCCAGGTACGCGTCCTCCAGGCTGGCCCGGCGCACCTCCAGCTCGCGTATCCGGTCGCCGTGCTCACGGAGCAGGTCGCGCAGGAACGCGGTGGCGTCGGCGGTGGCGTGCACGTACCGCTCGCCGTCCCGGGTCCAGCGCACCTCGGCGTCCCCCGCGACACGCCGGGCGAGCTGGTCGGGCGACCCCTCGGCGATGATCCGGCCGCCGGCCAGGATGAGGATGCGGTCGGCCAGCTTCTCCGCCTCGGCCAGGTCGTGCGTGGTCAGCACGATGGTGGTCTCGTCCAGGTCGGCCAGGCGGTGCACCAGCTCGTGGAACTCGCGCCGGGCGGCCGGGTCGAAGCCGACGGTGGGCTCGTCCAGGAACAGCAGTTCCGGCCGGCCCACGATGCCGACAGCGACGTCGAGCCGGCGACGCTGACCACCGGAGAGCCGGGACACCCGGCTGCCGGCGTGCGCGGCCAGGCCCACCGTCTCCAGCAGCTCGTCCACCGGCCACGGGCGCGCGATCCGGTCGGTGGCGTACGGCGCGTAGAAGTCGCCGAGGTGGGCGAGCAGCTCCCGTACCCGCCACTTGCCGTGGTCGCGCCAGGACTGCAGCACCACGCCCAGTCGTGCGCGCCACCGCTCGTCACCGCGCGCCGGGTCGGTGCCGAGCACCCGCACCGTGCCGGCCGAGGGCAGCCGGAAGCCTTCGAGGATCTCGATGGTGGTGGTCTTGCCCGCGCCGTTGGGCCCGAGCAGCGCCACCACCTCGCCCCGCCGGGCGGTCAGGTCGACGCCGTGCAGCACGTCGACGGCGCCGTAGCGCATACGCAGATCCCGCACGTCGAGGACGAGATCCTCGTCGGGCGGTCGGGGGGACGCGACGGCCCCGGGAAGTTCGACCGCAGTCATGCCTCGGAATGTAGCACTCATACTACAAACAGAGGTACCCCCACTCAGGAGCGTGGGCGGTGGAACCAGCGCGTGACGGGGGCCGGTTCCTCCTCCTCGTACGACCGGGCCGCGTTCACCGCGGCGGCCAGGCCGGAGCGGCGGGGCCGGGGCCCGGCGCGCAGCATCGGATCGGCGGCCATCTCCCGGAGCACCGCGACGGCCAGGCCCAACATCACCACGACGAACGGCAACGCGACCAGGATGGTCGCCTGTTGCAGCGCGGCCAGGCCGCCGGCCAGCAGCAACGCCGCCGCGACCGCGCCGATCAGCACGCCCCAGAGCACCACCACCCCGCGATGTGGCCGCAACGCGCCCCGCGAGCTGAGCGAGCCGAGCACCAGCGACGCCGAGTCCGCGCTGGTGACGAAGTAGAGACCGATCAGCACCATGGCGAGCACGCTCGTCAGCGTGGCCAGCGGCAGCGCGTCGAGCAGCCCGAACAGCCCCTGCTCGGACCCGGCGTCCACGTCCGCCACCAGATCGCGGGTGTCGGTGGTCTGCGTACGCAGGGCGGTCCCGCCCATCACCGCGAACCAGACGGTGCTCGCGCCGCTGGGTATCAGCAGCACCCCGATCAGGAACTGGCGGACCGTGCGGCCGCGCGAGATGCGGGCGATGAACGTGCCCACGAACGGCGCCCAGGAGATCCACCACGCCCAGTAGAAGATCGTCCACGAGCCCAGCCAGGCAGGATCGGAGAACGCCCCGGTACGCGTAGACATGCGCACCAGGCCGCTCAGGTAGTCACCGACCGAGGCCGGCAGCACCTCCAGCGTGTAGACGGTCGGACCGACCACGAACACGAACAGCATCAGCACGACCGCGATAAGCACGTTCGTGGTGGACAGCCACTTCACGCCCCGGTGCAGGCCGGAGAACGCGGAGACGACGAACGCGAGTGTGAGCGCGCCGATGATCGTCAGCTCGACGGCCCGGCTGTCCGGCACGCCGGCCACCAGATCCAGGCCGGCCGCCACCTGGAGCGCGCCCAGACCGAGGCTGGTCGCGGAGCCGAACACGGTGGCGAAGACGGCGAGCAGGTCGATCGCCCGACCGAGCGGGCCCTCGGTCCGGTCCCCGAGCAGCGGCGCGAACGCGGACGAGATCCGGTTACCACGCCCCTTGCGGAACGTCGAGTACGCCAGCGCCAGCGCCGCGATCGCGTAGATGCCCCACGGATGCAGCGTCCAGTGGAAGAGCGTGTACTGCATGGCCGTCGCCGCGGCAGCACCGGTCTGCGGCTCGACGCCGGACGCGGGCGGCGGCGTCGCGTAGTGCTGGATCGGTTCGGCGACGGCGAAGAACACCAGGCCGATGCCCATGCCGGCGCTGAACATCATGGCGATCCAGGCCAGCGTGTCGAACTCCGGCTCGTCGTCGTCGGCCCCGAGCCGGATCCGGCCGAACCGGGAGGCTGCCACGACCACCGCCAACACCAGGAAGGCGTCCGCCGCGACCACGAAGAACCAGCCGAACGTGCTCACGGTCCAGGCCAGGCCGGACTCGCCGAACCGGGCCAGCGAGCCCCGGGCGAACACGCCCCAGGCCACCACGGCCAGCACGCCGGCCACGCCGAGCCCGAGCACCACCCGGTCGACCCGCTTGCCCACGTCTTCCCCCATGGCCCCATCCTGGGCAGCGCAGCCGCCCGGGTAGGACGAAACGCCCCACTCCGCCTCCGTCGATCTTGGAGTTGTGGCGCCCGGAATGCCGGCTTCACGCCGGTATCAGAGGTGCCACAACTCCAAGATCGGCGTCGGGAGCGGGGCGGCGAGGGCGGGGCGGGGCGGGCGGGGGGCGGGGCGGGCGGGGCGGGTCAGGACATGACGGCGGCGGCCTCCTCGGCCTCCACCGCGGCGTTCCAGGCCGGCTTGGTGGACCGCCAGCCCTCGTCGTCCATCCCGCGCCGCCAGTAGCCGGAGATGGACAGGTCACCCCGCGGCACGCCGCGCTCCACGCGCAGCAGCCGCCGCAGCTCCTTCACCGCGCCGGCCTCACCGTGCACGAACGCGTGCACCCGGCCGGGCGGGAACTCCAGCGCCCGGACCGCCTCGACCAGCGGCGCGCCGTACGGGCGCCCGTCGCGGTGCAGCCAGCGCACCTCGACCGCGTCCGCACCGGCCAGTGGCAGTTCGTCGGCCGGGCCGCCGACCTCGACGTACACCTTCGCGGGAGCGCCCGCGGGCAGCCGCTCCAGGGCGGCGGCGATGGCCGGCAGCGCGCTCTCGTCGCCCGCCAGCAGATGCCAGTCGGCGGCCGGGTCCGGCGCGTACGCACCGCCCGGCCCGGTGAACAACACCCTGTCGCCGGGACGCAGCGCCGCCGCCCACGGCCCGGCCAGACCCTCGTCGCCGTGGTGCACCACGTCCACTGTCATCTCACCCGCCGCGGCGTCCCAGGCCCGGACGGTGTACGCGCGCAGGCGCGGCCACTGCTCCGCCGGGAACTCCCGCTTGATCGTCGCCAGGTCGACCGGGTGCGGATAGGTCACCCCGGCCGGCGGGAAGGCGAACTTCACGTAGTGGTCGGTGTACGCGCCCACGGGCAGCCCGGCCAGCTCCGGACCCCCCAGCAGGAGGCGGATCAGGTGCGGGGTGGGCCGCGTGGTCCGGACGACCGTGGCGGCGGTGAGCTTCTTCGGGCGATCCGTCATACTGCTTAGGCTAGCCTAAGCTCCGGCGGGGTGATCCGGTCAGCTCGGCGACACCAGACGGGCATGCCAGGCCAGCGCGGCCGGATCGGTGAGCGAGGCGACCTGGTCGACCACCACGCGCAGCCGCGCGGCGTCGTCCGCCGCGTCCCGCCACAGCGGCGCGAACACCGGGTCGAGCGCGTCCGGCGCCCGGTCCAGCAGCGCCGCGACCAGCCCGGTCAGCACGTCCCGCTGCCGCCCGTAGCGGTCCTCGGCGCCGGGACGGCGCATCACGTACCGCAGGGCGATGCCCTTGAGCAGCGCACACTGCGCCCGGATCCGGCGCGGCACCACAAGGTCGGCGTCGTAGCGGCGGTGCGGACCGGGGCCGTGGCGCTGCTGCGTGGCCTCCACCACGCCGGCGACGAACCGGCCGGTGAGCACGCTCGTGGTGGCCTTCAACGCGGCGAGCGCACGGTGGCTGCCGTCGTACGCGGCCAGCGGCGCGAGCACCGGATCGGCCAGCAGGTCGGCCAGCACCTCGCCCAGGTCCTCCGGCGCCTCACCCGAGTAGGTGGCGGCCACGTCGGCGCAGAGCGCCCGCCGCTCGTCCGCGTCGGCCAGCAGCGGGCGCAGGTCGACGTACCCGCCGTGGATGCCGTCCTCGACGTCGTGCACCGAGTACGCCACGTCGTCGGCCCAGTCCATCACCTGGGCCTCCAGGCAACGCCGCGCGCCGGGCGGGGCGCCCTCGCGCAGCCAGTCGAAGACCTGGCGGTCGTCGGCGTACACGCCGAACTTGCGCTCGCCGGGGCGGCGCGGCCACGGGTACTTGCTCACCGCGTCCAGCGCGGCCCGGGTCAGGTTCAGCCCTGCCGAACGTCCGTCCGGGGTGAGCACCTTGGCCTCCAGCCGGGTGAGCACCCGCAGCGTCTGCGCGTTGCCCTCGAAGCCGCCGCAGGCGGCGGCCAGCTCGTCCAGCGCGTACTCGCCGTTGTGCCCGAACGGCGGGTGGCCCAGGTCGTGGGCCAGCCCGGCGGTGTCCACCACGTCCGGGTCGCAGCCCAGCCGGGCGCCCATCTCGCGGGCGATCTGCGCGACCTCCAGCGAGTGGGTCAGCCGGGTACGCAGGAAGTCGTTCGTGCCGGCGGTGTGCACCTGCGTCTTCGCGGCGAGCCGGCGGAACGCCGCCGAGTGCAGCACGCGGGCGCGGTCCCGCTCGAACGGCGACCGGCCGTACCCGGTGTCCTTGGGCGCCTCGTCGACCAGCCGCGCCGCGTCGCCGCTCACTTCTCCCGGACTGGCAGGTGGTCGCGACTGCGGGGCTCGCAAGACCGGCTCACTCCTCGCGCTCCCGGACCGCTGAGGTCGCGACTGCGGGGCTCGCAAGACCGGCTCACTCCTCGCGCTCCCGGACCGCTGAGGTCGCGACTGCGGGGCTCGCAAGACCGGCTCAC
>NZ_JBXUOV010000076.1:0-27276 GCF_057196585.1 Micromonospora sp. ATLC20 | reverse complement strand
CCACCGGCCCCGCCGACGCCCCGCCGCCCGCCGCCGACGGCCTCGGCTACGCCGCCGCGCTGCGGGCGGTACGCGTGGAGGGCGACCTCGTCCGCGACACCGCGCCGCTGGTGGTGCAGGTGCACGCCACCTCCACCATCGCCGAGGGGCGGGTGCCGTGGGGGCTCGGCCCGCACCTGGCCGCCGGGGTCGAGCAGGCTCGCGCGGTGGCGGGCGAGACCGACCCGGAGCAGTTGCGGCGGCTCGCCGGGGACCGGCCGGTCGTGCTGGTCGGGCGGCACCTGCACCGGCTGCCCGGCGCGCGTGAGCTGGTCGAGGCGCTGGCCGCCACGCATCAGGTGACTGTGGTCGAGATGGGCTGGCCGGGCGCGTGGCGGCCGACGGGCGCGCGCGCGTTCGTCGCCACCCACGGTGCCAGTCACGCCAACGGCCGGGCCGCCGCCGACGCGCTCGGCCTGACCGCCTGACCCGCACCCCCACGCGGCCCGCTGCCCGGAAGGGCGGCGGGCCGCTCTCTTGAACACGTTCAAAATCTGTCGTACGCTCAGGGCGCCAGTGATTTGAACACGTTCAAGAGAGGCTACGGGGATGGACGTGAAGGTCTGGATGTACCTGGCCTACCTGACGGTGAGCATCGGCCTCACCGTCTGGGTGGCACGGGCACTGTCCCGCAACGGGCTGGTGTTCCTGCAGGACGTGTTCGCCGACAGCCGGCTGGCCGAGGCCGTCAACAGCCTGCTGGTGGTCGGCTTCTACCTGCTCAACCTCGGCTACGTCACGGTGGCGATGAAGGAGTCCGGTCCGGTCGGCGACACCAGCCAGGCGCTGGAGCAGCTCTCCATGAAGGTGGGGTTCGTCCTGCTGGTGCTCGGCGCGCTGCACTTCTTCAACGTCTTCGCGCTCGGCCGCTACCGGCGCGGCCGCCTGCGGCAGCAGGCCACTCACCCGCCGCTGCCGCCGGTCAGGATGCTCCCGCCGCAGGGCGGACCGGTACCGGCGGGCCCGAACCCGCCGGCCCGGTGACGTCCGCCCAGGGCGGGCACCCGCAGGATCCCACCGGGCACGGGGCCGGTGGGATCCGCGGGTTCACCGTCCTGTTCGACGCGGACTGCCCGATGTGCCGGGCCGCCCGGCGCTGGCTCGCCTCGCGCGCCCAGCTCGTACCGCTGGAGTTCGTGCCGGCCGGCTCCGCCGAGGCCCGGCGGCGCTTCCCCGGGCTGGACCACGACGCGACGTTGCGCGACCTGACGGTGGTGGCCGACACCGGCGCGGTCTACCGCGGCGACGGCGCCTGGTTCGCCTGCCTGTGGGCGCTCGCCGAGCATCGCGGCACGGCCGAGCGGCTGGCCCGTCCACACCTGCTGCCGCTGGCCCGCAAGGTGGTGGCGGCGGCCTCCGCGGTCCGCGAGCGGATCCGGGAACCGGGATACGGTGACGACGATGACCGAGCAGAGTGCGCCGACGACAGCTGCGGGTGGGCAGGGGTCGACGGCCCGGGGTGAGCAGACCCGCCAGCTGATCCTGGACACCGCGATGCGGCTGTTCCGCGAGCGCGGATACGCCCGCACGACGATGCGCGCGGTCGCCCAGGAGGCGGGCGTGGCGGTGGGCAACGCCTACTACTACTTCGGCTCCAAGGAGCACCTGGTCCAGGAGTTCTACGCGGGCACCCAGCGTGAGCACCGGAAGGCGGCCGATCCGGTGCTCGCCCGGGAGCGGGACTTCGGCCCGCGACTGGCCGGGGTGCTGCACGCGGGCATCGACGTGCTGAGCCCGTACCACGCGTTCGCTGGCGCCTTCTTCAAGACTGCGGCCGAGCCGACCTCGCCGCTCAGCCCGTTCTCCGCCGAGTCGTCGGAGCCCCGGGACATGTCCGTCGCGCTGTTCCGCGAGGCGCTCACCGGGTCCACCGTCAAGCTCGACGAGGAGCTGCGCGAGGCACTGCCCGAGCTGCTCTGGCTCGGCTACATGGGGGTGGTGCTCTACTGGGTGCACGACCGCTCGGCGGGGCAGGTGAAGACCCGGCAGCTCATCGACGGCGTGGTGCCGCTCGTGGACCGGCTGGTGGGGCTGTCCCGGCTGCGCGTACTGCGGCCCGTCACCCGTCAGGCGCTCGCCCTGATCTACACGCTGCGTCACTGACCTCGCCGCCGAGCCTGCCAGCGATTGCGCAGGTGAGAGTCCGTAACCGGACAGTGGCACACCCCTTGTTGACCACCAGCACTAACACATAGCGTTACCGCTGTCGGGGCCTGGGGGAGAGCAGCGGACCGTGGCTCCGGCCCCGGATCCACGGTCCGCGCCAGGCCGGCTCAGCGGGGGAACACGCCGAACGCGGTGAGGCCGCGATCCGGGAAGCCGGCCGCCTCGGCCACCCGGCCGGACGCCGCGTTGCCCGGGTCGTGCAGGTAGGTGGGGATCGCCCCCTCGTCGAGCACCCGGCGGGCCGCCTGCGCGACCAGCCGCCGGGCCAGGCCGCGCCCGCGCGCCGCCGGCACCGTGCCCACCGCCAGCTCGTGCCCGTACGCGTCGTGCCGCTTGATCCCGACGCCGGCCCGGTACGCGCCGTCGGCGTCCCGGACCACCAGCACCTCCCTGTCGAACAGCCGCAGCCAGGGCGGCAGCCCGGGCAGCGTGGGCGGCACCCACTCCCCCACCTCCGGCAGCGGCGCCGGGTCGGTGCACCAGCGGAAGACCGAGGTGTGCGCGATGAACTCGGGCGTGCCGACCGCGCCCGGCAGGTCGGGCAGCCACTCCCCGAGCGGCCGGTCGCGCACCAGGGTCCGGACCGCCTCGACCCGGTCGGCGGCCACCGAGAGGACGGTGCTGCCGCCCGCTGTCACCGCGACGGCCGGGCGCAGCCGCCCGTCCCAGGCCGGGCGGGCGCGGCGGTAGGACCGGACCACGTGCAGCCCGGGGCCCGCCGGCCACTGCCCCAACCAGGTCGCCAGATGAAGGAAGACCCGCCGGTCGAGCACGTGATCATGGTACGCCGGGACGCCGCGCCCGTGTCCGCCGAATTCCGCGATCGCGCCGGGGTTGAGACGCGCGGCAGGCGGGTAGAGGGTCGGCACGCCAGCGACGGACGCCGATTCCTGCCTCCGCCACCGGCCGCAGGACTTCCGGCGCTTCACGGAACCGAAGGCATCGACCCTGCGTCATATTCATTTTCATACATGGACAAGTTTCTCTGGGACGGTAGTGGTCATGCCTCACGAACCGAATGACCGATTCCAGCAGGACCCGGAGCGCGGCTGGCGGGCCGCCGCAGACGCCGGACGGTTCCCGGCGCAGCCGGCGTACCGCGAGGCCCGTGACCGGGGACTCTCCTGGGCCGAACTGAACGCCCAACCGGCTGGCGCCGCCTCCTGGCGTGGCCTCACACCGCTCTGAGGGCGGGCGGCGACACACCGGCCGGGCGGCGTACCGGCCTTCGCACACCTGTGCGGTAGCGTCTTGTGGTCCGATTTCCGGCCTACGACAGGAGAAGCTCCGCGCATGGGCAAGAAGACGATCCACGTCTCCGACTTCACCGGTCAGATGCTCAGCCCCGACGACGAGGTGGTCAAGGTCGTCGTCCTGGAGCACCCGGACCTGGTCGCCGGCCCCGTGCAGCTGGACGCCACCGCGGTCGAGGTGGAGAGCATCGACGACGCGGCGCTCGACGTCGCGGTGGTGGAGATCCACGACCGGCACGGCCACGGTGAGCCGCGCCGGGTCGTGCTGACCGCCAGCGAGTTCGACGCGATGGCGACCGACGTACCGATGGCGCAGCTGCTGCGGACCGCCGAGCGGGTCAAGCCGCCGAAGGCCCGCCGCGCCACCGAGAAGACCGACTACGGCACCATCGAGCACGCCGGGCGCCCGCACCGCGGCCGGGTCACCGAGGAGGAGGCCCGGCTGGTCCGGGAGCACCTCGACGAGGTGAACAAGCGGCTGGCCGACGCCGGCATCCGCCAGGTCGACCCGGCCGACCCGGAGCACGCCGCCCGGTACGGCTTCCCCGTCGCCGGCTGACGGCCCGGACGCCGGGCACGCGCCCCCGTGACGCGTGCCCGGCGCGGGGTCAGGCCCCTTTCCGGGTGATCTCGGCGAGCGCCGCCTCGAACGCCGACTCCAGCGCGGACTTCTCCAGGCCGAGGGCGCGCAGCACGCCGTCGTCGCCCTCCTCCTCCAGCAGGGCGAGCAGGATGTGCTCCGTACCGATGTAGTTGTGCCCCATCCGCAGCGCCTCCCGGAAGGTCAGCTCCAGGACCTTCTTGGCCCGCGCGTCGTAGGGGATCAGGTCCGGGACCGGGTCGGCCTTCGCCGGCAGCGTCGCGGTGACGACCTCCCGCAGCCGCTCCAGGGGTAGGCCCCGAGCCACGATCGCCGCGGCGGCCAGCCCTTCCGGCTCGGCGAGCAGCCCGAGCGCGACGTGCCCCGGGGTGATCTCGGCGTTGCCCGCGGCCCGCGCCTCCTCCTGCGAGGCCAGCACCACGTTGCGGGCGCGCGGGGTGAAGCGGCCGAACCCGGAGTTCGGGTCGAGCGCGGCGGCGGTCTCCGCCTTGGCCGCGGAACGCTTCTGGGCGGCCTGCTTCGTCACGCCCATGCTGCGGCCGATCTCCGTCCACGAGGCGCCGGAGCGGCGCGCCTGGTCGACGAAGTGCCCGATCAGGTGGTCGGCCACGTCGCCCAGGTGGTCGGCGACGAGAACGGCGCCGGCCAGTTGGTCGAGCGCGTCGGTGTGCGCCTTCTTGATGCCCTCGATGAGGTCGTCGAGTCGTACCGGCTGGGTCATCTTGAGCGGTTCGGTCTCCTCCATGCGTCAACCATAGGTTGACGATCTCAGGCCGTCAACCCTCGGTTGACGGTGCCGTCCGCGTCGCATGATGATCTCGACGCGGGTACTGTCGGTCGGGGTGAGCACCCATTCGACACTGCTGTTCGTGCTCGCCGCAGTCGCGGTCGTCATCGCCGTGCGGTGGGTGGCCTCCCGGACCGGCCTGCCGGCAGCCGCGCTGCTGCCACTCATCGGCATCGCGTACGCGCTGCTCCCCGGCCCCAACGTCGGCCTCGACCCCGACCTCGTGCTCATGGTCGTGCTGCCGCCGCTGCTCTACAGCGCCGCGCTGGACTCCTCCCTGCTGGACATCCGCCGCAACCTGCGGATCGTGGTCAGCCTCTCGGTCGTGCTGGTGCTCCTCACCGGACTGCTCGTGGGCATCGGGTTCCACCTGTTCGTGGCCGGCGCGACGCTGGCCGCAGGCATCGCTGTCGGCGCCGCGGTCGCCCCGCCCGACCCGGTCGCCGCCCTGGCCGTGGGCCGCCGGGTGAACCTGCCGCCGAAGATGGTCACGATCATTCAGGGCGAGGGACTGCTGAACGACGCCACCGCGCTGACCATGCTCAGCGTCGCGGTGGCCGCCGCCGTGGGCGGCACGTTCTCGTTCCACGCCGCGATCGGGCAGTTCGTGCTGGCGGCGGCGGGCGGCATCGCGGTGGGCGTGGTCGTCGCCCGGGCGAAACGGCTGGTCCGGCCGCTCACCGCGGACCCGCTGCTGTCCAACGCGATCTCGCTCGCGACACCGTTCGTGGCGTACCTGCTGGGCGAGGGGCTGCACGTCTCCGGCGTACTGGCAGTGGTGGTCGCCGGCCTGATCGTCGGCCACCAGACACCGCAGTTCGGCTCCGGGGCCGCCCGCCTCCAGACCAACGCCGTGTGGCGGCTCGTCGACTTTCTCCTCGAAGGCTTCGTCTTCCTGCTGATCGGCCAGCAGCTCCCCGCCGTCGTGCGGGGCCTGCGCCAGTACGAGACGTCGACGATCGTCATCGCCGTCGCCGTGTCCGTCGGCGTGGTGCTGCTCCTGCGCCCCGCCTGGCTGATCCTGACCCAGTGGCTCCCCCGGTCGCTGCACACCCGGCTCGGCGGCGTCGCCGAACAGGACGACACCGACGACCCTGACGCCGCACGCCGGCTCGGCGGCGTCGACCGCAACGCCCGCGGGCTGACCTCCCGCGAGGTGGTAGCCCTGAGCTGGTCCGGTACGCGTGGCGTGATCAGCCTGGCCGCGATCTTCACGCTGCCGCTGACAACCCGTAGCGGAGATCCCTTCCCCGATCGTGACCTGCTGCTGTTCTGCACCTTCGTGGTCGTCCTGGTGACACTGGTCGGGCAGGGCCTGACGTTCGCGCCGCTCGTGCGCATGCTCGGCCTGCGCGCAAACGAGGCCGACCAGGCCCGGGTACGCAACGAGGCCCGCTCCGCAGCGGTGGAGGCCGCCCTGGCCCGCCTCGACACCGTCGCCGCCGAGGAGCCGGACAGCACTGTGGCCGTCGACACCACGCGGGCCCAGTTGCAGACCCGGCTGGCCCGCTACCGGGGGCGGCTCGACCTGATCGAGCAGAGCGGATCGTCGGAGCTGCCCACCTCACCGGAGTACGAGACGGCGCTGCGGGTCCGCCGGACCGTCCTCGAGGCGCAACGCGAGGAGTTGCTGCGGTGGCGCGACTCCGGCCGGCTGCCGGACGAGGAACTGCGCGTGCTGGAACGCGAACTCGACCACGAGGAGCTGTTGCTGCCGAAGCGGGCGCCGGGCTGACCCTGGGCCCGGCGCCCGCCGGCGGCCTCACAGCTGGTGCAGGATCACCGGATCCTTGATCTTCTTGTCGGCGGCAAGCAGCAACGCCTTGCTGATGATCTCGGTGAGCCGGCTGTCGCCTTCGAAGGGCAGGTACATCTCGGGCTCCTTCGCCTTCGCCGAGTCCGGGATGATGCACAGGTACCGCTCGTCCGGGGCGATCAGGATGTTCCCCGAGCCGCAGTGGATCCGATACGTGTGCAGGTCGCCGCGTACCTCCAGGAACCTGTCGGTGAGCGTGCAGCGGCCGGCGATGGCCAGCCGGGGGATCAGGTCCGCCAGCACCTCCCGGCGTGTCCGGCCGGTCGGGGTCAGCTCGCCGAAGCTGCTCCCCGCCCAGTAGTCGCGGTACCGGCCCTCCGGCCCGCCGTCGTACCAGTTCGGGTCGGCGCCCACCCCGGCCGCGGCCACGAACAGGTCGACGTCGCGCATCACCTCGCTCAGCACGACCGGCGGCACCTCCGCCAGCGGAACCGGCAGGCGCTCTCCCCGGATGAAGAACAGCTGGTCGGTCCCCATCGTGTCGAACACGAGGTCGTCGCCCCGGTCCTCGATCCCGGCGACACCCAGCTCGGCGCGCAGCCCCCAGTCCGGGAGGGCCAGCCAGGGCAGGTTGTACGAGGCCCCGTCGTTGCGGTGCTGGACGTACGACCAGCCGCGCCGGGACAGCAGCGCGTTGAGCCGGTGCTGGCGCACGATGTGCGCGGCGAACCGGTTGGAGTACATGCCCGTGGCCCGCTCCGCGTCGGTGAGCAGGTACTGCTCCCGGTGCGCCTGCTTGAACGGCTGGGTGATCCGGTGCCGGCTGAGGAAATCTCGCCACGACCCCACCGCGTCGGGGTCGAGCACCGGATGCCACAGCCGGACCGTCGCCTCGTCGGCCGGCTCGACCACGGCGTCGTCCACTGTTCGCAGCGCCTCACCGGCCCAGCAGCAGGCGACGCCATCGACGGTCCAGACGAGACGCCGGGCCAGCGTACGGGCCAGCGGATGGTCCAGGAACCGTTCGCGCCACTGCTCGACGGTCCACGAACGGTCGCGCCGCAGAAGCCCTTCCAGCCGGTCGCGGGTGGCGACGAGCGTCGCGGCGACGTCGACGACAGTCGCCTTCAGCTCCTTCACCTCCTCGCCGTGCTCCTTGCGCACCTGGGCCGGAGGCGTCCTGACCACCTTGCCGTCGGCGTTGCGCCACACCACTACGGCGTCGACACCGCGCACCTCCAGCTCGTACGAGCAGTCGCCCAGCTTGTCCGCGAGCGGCAGCCCGAAGCCGGGCAGGGCCATCTCCTCGACGTCCTCCCGGCTGACACCGCGCGCCTCGGCGTGCCGGGTCAGCCCCTTCTCCACCAGGCGCAGGGTGCTCTTGTACGTCAGCCGCGAGGACAGTCGCGCCAGATGGGCGAGCGCGGCCGGGTGATCGGTGTCGACGAGCGCCGCGACCGCGACGTTCGCCAGTTTCGGGCTCGCCGGGCCGTGGCCGGAGATCTTGCGGGCGGCCCGTTCCGCGACCTGGCCGAGGCTGCGCAGTGTCACTTCGGACGGCGGGCACATCGTCCGCATCCAGATCAGTCCCCACAGCAGCCCGACGTTGTAGCGGTCGATCATCCGTGGTGGCATGTCCTTGATGTGGCCGGGGCAGCATGTGGTCATGCGCAGCGGCAGGCCGCGGGCCTGCCCGACGAGCGGGAGCCAGTCGTCGAGCCGGGCGGTGAAATCGTCGACGCCCACCGCGTCGAGCAGCGACCGAGCCTGCTTGCGCCAACCGGCCGTCGGCTTCGCCTTGTCCACCTCGACCGGACAGTGCGCCAGCAGCGCCTCCCACGCGGACCGGCGATCCGCCGGCATCGCCTCGATGTCCGCGACGGCGCGGTCGGCCCACTGCTCACCGACGTTGGGGATCGGCCAGATCCGGTCGGCCTCGTCGCTGATGTCACTCAGCGAGCGCTCGATCCCGGTCCGGCGCCAGGTCGCCAGCGCCGCCGGGTTCACCCGCCCGGCCGACGCCTGCGCCTGGATGGCCTCCCAGGTGAACCGCTTGAGGCCGATGCTCCAGCCACCGAACCCCAGCCATGCCTGACCGCCGAGCCGGTCCAGCCAGGACGCGCCGTCGATCCCGCCGCCGGATCTGACGGCACTGATCAGCCTGCCCTGCCCGGCGCGGTGCTCCCCCGGCACCGTCAACACGTCGAACACCACCTGCCGTACCGGCGCCGGTTGTGCGGCCAGGAGTTCCTCCGTCCGGCGCCACGCTTCGCCCCGAGCGCGGTCCCACGGGCTCTCGTGCTGAAGCGGCAGCCGCGGCAGACGGCCGGCGACTGTCAGCGCGGCGGCGGCACGGCGGTCGTGATCCGCGTCGTCACCGGCCAGGTCGGCCACGGCGGCGGCGACCGACTCGGCCTGCCGCGTGGCCTCCGCCAACAGCTCGGCCTGCGGCGGAGCCAAATCGCCGGGCCCGCGCGGTTCGTTGAGCGCGGCGAGCAGCGCCGGAACCGAGCCGGCCGGCGCCCAGCCGCACACCGTCACCACCTTGTCGACGAACCTTAGCCGGGATGACTCGTTGAGGGTCCGGTCGGGGCGTTCGTACCAGCCCTCGACGGTGGTGATCACATCGCGCAGCGCCGGCTCCGGGTCGTACGTGTCCACTCAGCCACCCACCAGCGGAACGAGCTTGAGGAAGGTGACGCGGGATCCCGCGTGCAGGCGGACCTCCTCGTCCAGGGCGGTGACCTGGCGGTCGTCGACGAGCACCACGAAGGCGTTGCGGCCGAACGCGTCAAGCGTCGTCCGGGTGCGCTCCTCCGGATCGGCGTCCACGCCGGACTCGGCGATCTCCAGGAAGACGCGTCGCCGGATCAGCTCGTCGAGGCGTACCTCTTCCTCGAAGACCTCGATGGTCCACGCCGGCCCGCTCGGCGCTCCGACGACCTCGTCGGTGACTGTGATCAATGGCATGGCGGAGAAGATAGCGCTCTCCTCCGACACCGCACGCATTTTGTGTGACCTGAGCGCGTACCGGACAGTCTCCACGGTGTACGAGATCGTTGCGCGAAGGCGAGGTGGTGAGCGTGTCCTATCCCGCGTACCCGAGCAGGGCCGGCATGTCGGCGGTGGTGGACGCGGCTCGCCGCGGCGACCGGGCGGCGATGGACGAGCTGGTCTCGCACTGTCTGCCGCTGGTCTACAACATCGTGGGCCGGGCGCTGAACCGGTCGGCAGACGTCGACGACGTGGTGCAGAACACGATGCTGAGCGTCGTCCGCGGGCTGCCGGGCGTACGCGAGCCGCAGCTTTTCCGCTCGTGGCTGGTCGCCGTCACGATGAACGAGATCCGCACCCACACGCAGCGCCGGCACACCACACCGGCGCCGCCGGAGGACATCGACAACGTGATCGACCCGCGCTCGGACTTCGAGGACCTGACCCTGACCCAGCTCCGCCTCGCCGACCAGCGCCGGGAGGTCGTCCTGGCCACGCGCTGGCTGGACGACGACCACCGCCACCTGCTGTCCCTGTGGTGGCTGGTCGAGGCCGGTCACCTCAGCCGCGCCGACCTGGTCGATGCCCTGAAGCTGGCCCCGCACCACGTGACCGTCCGGGTGTCCCGGATGAAGGCGCAACTGGACACCGCCCGGCTGGTGGTGCGGGCGCTCACCGCCCGGCCCGGTTGCGCCGCCCTGGCCGACACGGCCGCCGGCTGGGACCGTCAGCCGGCGCCGGTGTGGCGCAAGCGGTTCGCACGGCACGTCCGGGACTGCCCGCACTGCCCGGACGCGACGAACGACCTGGTCCCCGCCGAGCGGCTGCTGGCCGGCCTGGCGCTCACGCCGCCCCCGGCCGCACTCGCCTCGGACGTCACCCGCACGATGCACACCGTCGCCGGGTCGCAGGCCGCCTCGCCGGGCCTCCACGCCGTGACCGCCGGAGCGCGGTCGGGGCTCTCGTTGTCCAAGGTCCTGGTCGGCGTCGCCGCCGTCGCGGTGGCCGGAGGCGGCGCGCTCGTCCTCGCCAACTACCCGAGCGAGCCGAAGCCGCAGCCGGCGAGTGCGGCAGCCGCGCAGCCCTCGGCCGCGACCGCCGCACCGGCGCTCACGCCCTCGCCGGCCGCGGTGGAGCCGTCCCCGACCGCTGCCCGCCCGAGCCCCACCCCCAGCAGGTCGGCGAAACCCAGCAAGTCGCCCAAGCCGACGCCGTCGTCGTCGCCCTCCAGGTCCGCCGCCACGTCCACCGGCCTGTCCGGCCCGGAACGCCGGCTGCTGGTGCTGCTCAACGAGCGGCGTCGCGCGCTCGGGCTGAACGAGGTCAAACTCGGCGCGGCGCAGCACCGGGAGGCGGAGTCCTGCGTACGGCAGAACCTGAACGCGAGCGGCCTGCAGCACTGCGGGCACGAGGTGCTGTTCGCCTCGTCGGGCAACTCCTCGCCGGAGCAGATGATCGAGGCCTGGTTCAACAGCCCCGGGCACAAGACGGCGCTGACGTACGCCAGCTCCCGCTTCGCCGGACCGGCGATCGTGTTCAACGGCAGCCGCCAGGTCGCCGCCATCAACATCGACTACTGAGGCGGTCGCTAGGCTCCGCTGATGACGCACGAGAAGGAGATCGTCGAGCCGGTCGACCTGTGCCTGCCGGACGGGCGGCTCAACCCCGCCGCGGTCGGCTGGACCCGCCGGCCGCTGCACCGGGCGAACCTGCGCGGCCGGGGAAGGGCCAAGCGCTGGGAGTACTGGGGGATCGTGACGCCCACCCACATCGTCGGTCTCGTCGCGTCGTCGCTGGACTACGCCGGGGTGCACGGCGTCTACGTGCTCGACCGCGCCACGAAGGTCGAGACCGGCAAGGACGTCGTGGTCCCGTTCGCCCGTGGCGCCGTGCTGCCGCCGTGCAGTGGCGCGGGCACCGTGGTCGCCCGTGGGAGCGGCCTGTCGATCGACATCGACCAGACAGGCGAGGGCAGCACGATCCGTGCCACCGCGCCCGGCATCGAGATCGACCTCGTGGTGCCGCTCCCGCCCGGCCACGAGTCGCTCGGCGTCGTGGTCCCGTGGAGCCCGCGCCGGTTCCAGTACACGGTCAAGGACGTCGGGCGCCCGGTGCGCGGCTCGCTACGGGTCGACGGCACGACGCACGTCGTGGACGAGCGGGACTCGTTCGCCGTGCTCGACCACGGCCGGGGCAAGTGGCCGTACGCGATCACGTGGAACTGGGCGGCGGGCAGCGGACGAGACGTGTCGATCCAGCTCGGCGGCAAGTGGACCGACGGCACCGGCTCGACCGAGAACGCGCTGTTCGTCGGCGGCCGGCTACACAAGCTCGGCGCCGAACTGCAGTGGAGCTACGACCGCCACGACTGGCTGCGGCCGTGGCGGATCAGCGGTGATCGCGTCGAGGTGGAGTTCCACCCGTTCCACGAGAAGGTCTCCCGCACCAACCTCGGCGTCGTGGCCAGCGAGACCCACCAGTGCTTCGGGCACTTCTCCGGCTGGGTCCAGGCGGACGACGGCGAGCGGGTGGCTCTGGACGGCCTGGGCGGCTGGGCGGAGGAAGCTCAGAACCGCTGGTGACGCAGCCGCTCGTTGACCTGCCGGACCACCTCCTCGGGAAGCTTGACCACGCGCCGGTCGTAGGTGAGCAGCCCGTTCAGCTCATCTTCCACGTCGGACAGCTGGGTGTAGACGGTCGCGCTCAGACCGGTGCGGATCGCGGGCACGATCTGCTCGGTGTGCAGCCGCGTGAACGCCTCCGCCAGTTCCTCGGCGCTGCGGCACCGCCGGTAGCCGAAATCCTTGCGGCTGAAGGCGTGCCCGTCGACGCGCAGGTTGTAGCCGCCGTACTCCGACAGCACCAGCACCCGGCGGTCACCGCGTCGCCGCGGCACCCGGAAGCGGCGGAAGTAGACGTGCAGGCTGCGCAGGTCGCCGCCGCCCTGGTCGTGCCAGCCGCTGGCGTGGTCGACGGTACGGGTGGGATCGAGTTCGGCGACGTCGCGTGCGATCCGGGCCGCGTCGAACTGCCCCCAGCCCTCGTTGAAGGGCACCCACACGGCGAGGCTCACCACGTTGCGCAGATGCTCGACGGTGTCGCGCAGCTCGGCCCGGAACCGGTCCCGTCCGCCCGCGTCGGCACGGCCGAACCAGCGCCGCCACCGGCCCCGGTCGGGCAGCCGCAGCGGCGTCACCGCCGGCGCGGTGACGACCAGCGGGTGGTAACCGCTGCCGCCGTTGACCATGTCCTGCCAGACCAGCATCCCCAGCCGGTCGCAGTGGTGGTACCAGCGCAGCGGCTCGATCTTGATGTGCTTGCGCAGCATGGTGAACCCGAGCCGCTTCATGGTGGCGATGTCGGCGATCATCGCCTCGTCCGAGGGTGCCGTGTACATGCCGTCCGACCAGTAGCCCTGGTCGAGGATCCCGGCGTGGAAGTACGGCCGGCCGTTGAGCAGCAGGCGGGGCACGCCGTCGGGGTCCGGTCCGACACCGAACGAGCGCATGCCGACATAGCTGCGTACCCGGTCCGCGCCCAGCTCGGCGGTCACGTCGTAGAGGAACGGATCCTCCGGGCTCCACTGCCGTACCTCGGGGATCGGGATGCGCACCGCCACGCCGACCGGCGCGGTGGCCTCGGCCACCGCGACCCCGTCGGCCAGGATCCGGATGCCGGCGTCGCCGGCATCCGCCGTCGCGTGCACCGTCACCTCGACGCACCGCTCGTCGAGGAACGGCGTCAGGGTGAGGTGCCGCAGGTGTACGGCGGGCACGCTCTCGGCCCACACCGTCTGCCAGATCCCGGACTGGGCGGTGTACCAGATGCCGCCGCGGCGCAACCGCTGCTTGCCCCGGGAGCGGTGGCCGGTGTCGCTGTCGTCCTGGACCGCCACGACCAGGACGTTGGCGTCGTCGCGGAGCGCGTCGGTGATGTCGCAGGTGAACGGCAGATACCCGCCGGTGTGGCCGCCGACCGGAACATCGTTCAGGTAGACCTGGCAGGTCTGGTCGACCGCGCCGAAGTGCAGCAGCAACCGCGAGCCGGCAGCGTGGAAGCCCGCCGGCAGGGTCAGCGGGCGGCGGTACCAGAGCGTCTCGCCCGGCTGGAGCTGCCGCCCGACGCCGGAGAGCGTGGACTCCGGTGAGAACGGCACGATGATCTCGCCGTCGTAGCGTTCCGGCTCGGCGGGGGAACCGGTGATCGCGTACTCCCACCGGCCGTTGAGGTTGAGATAGCTGTCCCGGGCGAACTGCGGGCGGGGATACTCGGGCAGCACACGCTCCGGGTCGAGCGCGGCACCCCACGGGGTCAGCAGCGTCATGCCCCGGCCTCCCGCTCCCGCCGCCGCAGCGCCACGGCCGGCACCGCGATGAGGACCAGCACTGCGAGCGCCATGAGGAAGATGCCCGGCGTCGGGACCTGCTTCACCACGCCGAGGTCCTCGTAGACCTCGCCGGCGTTCGTGATCACGGCGGCACCGAGGTACGGGCCGACGAGCATCGGGACGAGAATGGCGAAGACCATCCGCAGCCCCTGGACGTGGCCGGCCCGGTCCGGCGGTGAGTAGTCGCGCACGATGGCGCCGATCGGGGCGAGCACCAGCATGAAGCCCGACATCATCACGATCCCGGCGGCGATCACGGGGACCATGCCGCGGGCGAAGAACATCAGCGCCAGGCCGGCGCCGTAGACCACTACCGCCGGCAGCAGGAAGCGCACCTTGCCGACGCGGTCGATGAGCCGCCCGCCGACCACGCTGACCGCCGACGCCGTGACGAGGACGACGGCCAGGACGATCGCGTACCCCTCGATCCGCAGGTACCGCTGCAGGTAGATGATCAGGTACGGCAGGAACACCTGGGTGGAGATCCCCCAGATCGACCAGGCCGCCAGGGCGAGGTAGAGCCCCGGGTTGGCCCGGACGGCGGCCGGGCGCAGACCGTGGACGACGGCGCGCAGGTACCCGCCCTCGTGCCGCACGACTGACGGGCTGTCCTCGACCAGGAACCAGGCCAGCACCCCGGCCACCGCCATGATCGCGCCGATGATCACGAAGAACAGCTGCCAGTTCCCGGCGCGGGCCAGCCCGTCGAACCCGCCGAAGATCACCAGCATCGAGACCAGCGGCATGATGGCGAGCACCGACTCGACCCGGCCGCGGTTCGCAGGCTCCGTCACGTCGGTGACCCACGCCTGGAACGCCGCGTCGTTGGCGCCCGAGCCGAGGAAGGACATCAGGCAGTCCAGCGTGATGACCGCGATCGCCGTGACCAGCACGACGTTCGCGACGGGCGCGATGTCCTGGACGAAACCCACGGTCAGGAAGCCGAAGGCGGCGGTGGAGACGCCCCACAGCAGGTAGCCGCCTGCGATGAACGACCTGCGCCGGCCGGTCCGGTCGGAGAGGGCGCCGAGCAGCAGGGTGGCGACAGTGGCGGTCACGGCGCTGGCGGCGACCATCGTGGCGATCGCGTTGGGATCGTCGGTGATCGTGTCGTACACGAACAGGTTCAGGTAGATGTTCTCGATGGTCCAGGCCATCTGCCCGACGAGCCCGAGCACGATCAGTGCGGTCCAGGTGCGGGGGCGCAGGCCGGCCGGACCGGCCGAGGTGGCCGGGGTGAGCACGCTCCGGGTAGCGGACACGACGGCCTCCTTCGACGGGTCAGAATATGATCTATTCCGACCGGCCGTCGATGGGTCCGAGGTCCGGCCAGGTTGCGGCGTCCGAACGGGCACGACGAAAAGGCCCTGGTTCGGGGTGAACGAACCAGGGCCTCTGCCATCTGTGCGCCGCCAGGGACTCGAACCCCGAACCCGCGGATTAAGAGTCCGCTGCTCTGCCAGTTGAGCTAGCGGCGCTCGCTGACAACGGGACGAGACGTTAGCACGCCCGCCGGCCACCCCCGAAATCCAGGGTCGGCCTCACCGCACCGCCAGCGTGACCTGCCCGGTCGCGGCCCCCGACGGGTCCACCACCAGGGTGTACGCCCCGGACGCCGGCAACACGGTCGGCCCGAGTTCACCGGCCCCGTTGATCACGCAGCCGCTGCCGACGGTGCTGCCGTCGGGCGCGCGCAGCGCCAGCACGCCGCACTGGTCCGGCAGGTCCGAGGCGGAAGCGCTCACCGTCACGGACGTGCCGGCCGCAGCGGTGAACCGGTAGCCGATGATCGTGCCGGGCCGGTCCACGACGGCGACGACAGGTGGCCCGCCGAGCGCGATCGTCGCCTCGCGGTCCCGGCTGGTGACCAGCCGCAGCGTGGCCGTGCCGGTGCCGCGTTCGGTGGGGTCGACCACCACGGTGTACGTCCCGTCGGCGGGCAGCAGCGTGCCGTCGATCTCACCGACGCCGTTGATCACGCAGCCGCTGCGCAGCAGCCGCCCCTCGGCGTCCCGTAGCTCCAGCGGGGAGCACTGGTCGGTGAGGCTGCTCGCGGGCACCTCCACGTAGACACGCTCCCCCGCGCGCCCGCTGAACCGGTAACGCGCCCGCGCGCCGGGTTGTGCGACTGTCGCGGTGACCGCCGGGCCGTTCGGTTGCAGCGTCCCGTCGCTGTCCCGGGCCGTGTACACCCGCACGGCGGCGCGGCCGGTGTCGCCTGGTGCGGCGGTGACCCGCAGCGCGTACGCGCCGGTGGCGGTGAGGTCGACGCGGTCGACGTACCCGGCGCCCCTGATGTTGCAGCCGCTGGCGATCTCCCGTCCGCCCGGTTCGGTGAGCACGTACGGCGAGCAGCGGTCGCCGATTCCCGGCGCGGTGGCGTCGACGAAGACGGCGTCCCCGGCGCGGGCGGCGAACGTCAGCGGCTCCCCGCCGGGGGTGAGCGTGGCGGTGGCGACGGGAACAGCGGTGATCGGGGTGGCGGCCGGTAGGGCGACCCGTTCGGTGCTCGCGCCGGCCACGGCGAACTCGGGTCGGCCGCTGACCGCGACGTCGAAGACGCATTCCGCGAGCTGGGCGGGCGCGGTCACGCCGGCCCAGCGGCAGACCTGTTCGGCCGCCGCGCGCCGGGCCGGGTCGAGATCGCCGACGGTGACCTCCCGTTCCGGGAACGCGCGGTCGGTGAAGGTACTGGTGTCCTGCCCGTCGTCGTAGTGCAGCAGCGAGCGGTCCCTGGTGATCCGCCAGCTGTCCGCGTACGCGGGATAGAGCTTCGCGAACGGCACCGGCTGGGCCAGTGCCGCCCCGGAGGCTGGCGCGATGTCGTCGGCCGGGTCGCCGTCGAAGTCGCCGAGCAGTCCGCGTACCTTCCCGGCCCTCCCGTCGGCCAGCCGCACCAGGATTCGGTAGCCGTAGCGGCCGATCTGGTCCACCGCCGCCGCGGACCCGTCCGGCCACGTCACGTCGTACCCGTCGGTGGGGCCGGTGTCCGACGGGCGGCGGGTGAGGGTGCCGCCGCCGGCCAGGTCGGTGCGGTCCGGCAGCGCGGCCGGCGTTGCGCCGTCGACGTGGACGCGGGTGCCGCCGTCGGTGAGGGTGAGCGCGACGCGGTGTGCGCCGATCCGGAACGCGACGGCCGAGTTGACCGAGGCGGTACGCGTGCCGGACATCGAGGTCTGCCGGACCTGCACCTCCAGCGGGTCGCCGCCGGTGGACGCGACCAGCGTGAACTCGCCGACCGCCTGGAAGTCGTAGGCGACCCGGTCGAACGTGACCAGGTGCGGGTCGCCGTTGCTGCCGCCGCACTCCGCGCCGTCCTCGCAGAGCTTCACCGGGCCCTTCGGCGGCGGCGCCTTCTTGGCCGGCTTCTTGCACTCGTCGAGGTTCTTCGGCAGCGTCTTCCCGTCGTACTCGGTGCGCGGCGGCAGCCCCTTCGCCGCCCGGTAGCGGTTCTCCGCGAGCGTCGCCTTCACCTCGGCGGTACGGATGCCGGTGCCGCCGCACTCGCCCTGCGGCACCGCGTTGCGGGAGATGTCGTCGGCGTGGTTCAGCTCGTGGTAGAGCGCGGCGCAGGGGTCGCGGGCCATCCCGTCGCCGTACGGGTCGGTGGAGGTCGGGTTCCACGTGACGGTCGAGGAGCCCTTGCCGTCGGCGCTGTCCGGCGTCTCGAACGCGCCGGAGCCACCAGTGGTCGGGATGATCCGCACGCGGGGACTCTTCTTGTCGCGTAGCCGGGGCAGCAGGCCGGACGGGTCGCCGCCGGGTAGCGCGAACCCGGCCAGGCAGCCGTCGACAGCCGCCTGGAAGTCGACGCCGCTGACCGGCACCCCTGCGGTCGGGTCGACGCCGTAGTCGGCCCGCGCCGGCCGGGCACCACCGCCGACGTACGCGCCGACGGCCATCAGCAGCACCAGGGCCACGGCGGCGGCTGTCGGCCGGCGTCGTCGGCGTACCAGCAGCAGCAGCACGACCAGCGCGACGACGAGCAGCGCGAGTGCTCCCCCACCGACGAGCCAGAGCCAGCGCCGGCCGGGACCGCCGTCGCCGGACACGGTGAACGTGGCGGTCCGCAGCGCGCTCGCGCCCGCGCACGGGTTCGTCGCGCCGGTGAACGGCAGCGTCACGTAGCCGGCGGTCACCTCGTACCGGCCGGGTGCGCCGACGGGCCAGAGCGTGTCCAGCCCACCGCCGTCCGGGGTGGCGGCCACCGAGCGGAGCACGACCTCGCCGTCGCGCAGCCGTACCCCGGTCAATCCCACGGCAGCGGTCGCTCCCGGCTCCACAGTGGTGAGCCCGGCGGTGGTGGCGGCGCCGATCCCGTCCTCGAAGAAGCTGCGGGCCAGCGTCGGCTCGACGTCGCGCCCGTCCCGGCGTACCCCCGTGATCTGCACGGTGCCGACGGGCCCGGTGGCGAGCGCGCACGCCGACCCGGTGGTGTTCGTGACGGTGAGATCGAGGCGGACCTGGTCCCCGGCGCGGTAGTCGGCCTGGCCGGGCCGCAGGGTCAGGCCGAGGCCGCCGTCGGCGGGCGCCGCGGCGCCGCTCGCCGCCCCGGTCGCCAGAGCGGTCACGAGTACGCCGAGCGCCGCCACCAGCCGCAGGGTCCACCTCATGGTGCGGACTGTAGAAGCGGGTGGGCCGGATTCCGCGCGGTCTGTCGGGGACCGGTCGGAGCCGTATCCTGCTGGTGATGGATGTCTTCGGCACGGTCGCCGACCTGTACGAGCGCGCCCGGCCCGGATATCCGCCGGAGATCGCCGAGTCGATAGTCGCCTACCACGGCGGCACCCCGGCCTCAGTCGTCGAGGTGGGCGCGGGCACCGGGAAGGGCACCGAGGTGCTGGCCCGCCTCGGTGCGCCCCTGACCTGCGTGGAGCCCGACGCGCGAATGGCGGCCCGGCTGGCCGAGCGGTTCCCGGGCGCGCGCATCGAGGCGACGACGTTCGAGCGGTGGTCGCCACCCACCGGCGGGGTGGACGTGCTCGCCTGCGCGATGGCCTGGCACTGGCTGGACGCCGGCACCCGCAACGCCCTGGCCCGGCGCGCCCTGGCGCCCGGCGGCACGCTCGCCGTCTTCGGGCACCGCTACGACTACGCCGACGCCGCCCAGCAGGCCGCCGTCCGGGGCGCACTACGATCCGTCGACCCGACCGTCCGGGAACGGCCCGTCGACTGGTTCCATCGGGACGTCCTCGACAGCGGGCAGTTCGACGACGTACGCCGCGAGGTGTTCCGGCGGGAGCTGCCGCTGGACAAGGAGCGGTACCTGGCGCTGATGCGCACGTTCGGGCCGTACCTGTCCCGCACACCGGAGCAGCAACGACGTGGGATCGCCGCCCTCGACCGGCTGGTCGACGACTTCGGCGGCACCGTCGTGCTCGACCTGCGAACCACGCTGGTGCTGGGGCGGGCCGATGCTCGGTGACCGGTGGGGTGTCTCCGACGACGAGACACGTCGCCGGTATCCGTGCGACGACGTCGTTCCCGCGCCCAACCTGCGGGCCTGGCGCGGGGTGAGCGTGGACGCGCCACCTTCCGCCGTGTGGCGTGGGTCGCCCAGATCCGGCTCGCGCCGTACTCGTACGACTGGATCGACAATCTCGGCCGCCGTTCACCGCAACGGTTGGTGGACCTTTCCGAGCCGGTGGTGGGCGAGGCGTTCACGACTGCCGGTGGGCGGCGACGGGGCCGGATCCTCGCGGTCGAGCCGGGACACCACCTCACCGGCGAGATCATGGGCGCGGTTCTGTCGTACGTCCTGGTGCCCGACGCCGGGAACACCACCCGCCTGCTGCTCAAGGTGGTGATGCGGACGAACCCAGTGATCGCCCTCGGCGGATGCCTCGGCGACCTGGTGATGGCCCGCCGGCAGTTGCTGAACCTCAAGCGGCTCGCCGAGTCCGGCGACGGGCCGGCTCGCTGACCGTCGTGGCTACGGCTCTGTCCTGCCGATCACGATGACTGAGCGGTCAAATGTCGCCATGACGAGCATCTCATGGCGTGACGGAGTTGAGGAACTGCGCCGACTGGTTGAGGCGGAGGGCGGCGACCCTGATCGCCCCTCGATCCATCGCCACAAACACAGCAGGCCGCCGCACTGATTCATCATTCCCGTGAATCCCATTCCCAGTCGACCTCGTTGAACTGCGAGAGCTTGTCCGCCGACAACGCCGCCAGAATTACCTGGTAACCAAACTCGCCATCATCGTGGCCAGCCTGGGCCAACAAGCCTTCAGAATGGTAGAACCGCACGGCAGGCTCAGGCCAGGCCCACAACGGATGGTCGAGCGGTCGCAGCCCTCGCACCACTGATTCAAAGCCCCGTCGATCAAGGGCCATGTTGACCAGACCGCAATCAGCGCCAAAGACGGCACTGGAAACGAAGATGTAAAGAATGAGCTCTGACAGTAGCAGCCCAGTGGGCCGCCAACTCTCCGGCCCTTCCCGCTCGTACGTATACGGGTCAAGCCCGCTTCCCACGAAAGCCCACTCGAAGGTCTCCCCGGCAGGCCCGCGACAGAAAATTGTATGTTCGCCATCGACAACGAGTTCGCTCGAGGCCAAGAAGCGATAATAGCTGGTGTAGGAGCTGAGGTCAGCCCCGACCAACTCGTAACAGCTGGTAAGCACTTCCGGCAACTCCTGGATCGGAGCTTCATTGACACCCGAGGCCGAGTGTCCGTACCACGCGGACAAGAAGTGCCCCAAAGAGTCAGGCCCGGGATTCTCAAGTCTCCCAACCAGATCAAGCCACATACTTCTCTCGCTCCTAAGCTATTTCGACAGCAGGGCTTGCCGGAGCGAAAGCTCCGGCAAGCCCTGCAACCCTACTGCTTCGTCAAGCTGACCGGCATCCCGAGGGAGCCTCGGGTTGAATCACTCAGGATCCCAAAAAACGGTAGCATTCTTGTACTTGTTGAGCGACTTGTTGCAGACGGGGCAGGGGATCCGCTCCGAGTAAATGCGGGTAACACTGAGCGGGTCGACACCCCGCCGTGCAAGCTCGCGGTTAATGCGGATCTCGCTGTGCAGGCCACCCCGATGCCCGGCGGTACCTCGAGGAATGTTCGCCATCGTGATAGTGCGACTCCTACCACTGGAGGTCGAGTACTCGAATACCGCAACGTTCTGATTCTCGGCAATGCCGTTGTCTTCGCGGAACCTCTTAGCCTTAGCCTGAAGATCGTAACCGTCAGCCTTGTCCACGATCGCGGCGGGCACATCGGGGCCGCAGTTGTGCACCAACAGGTGGCTATCGCCTGCCACCACGTAGTACGTGTGGATGTCGTCGACCGTGAGGTTGTGGACCTGCGCCGGTTCCGTCCACTGCCGGATCGCGCTGATCTGCACGTGCGTGCCGGCCGAGGTGCGCAGCCACTGACCGGCCCGCAGATCGGCGGCCTCTACCCACTCGTCCAGGCCGGGCACCCAGAACGGGTGGTTGTCGGTGGCGACCACGCGTTCCGCGGCGTCGCCGCTGTCACCGTCGGGATCGATGGTGACTTCGACCAGGTTCTTGCTGCCCTGACCGATGATGGTCGCCACCACCGGCTTGATCGTCGTCTTGCCGGTCACCGGATCGGTCACCAACACGATGTCGCCGGTCTTGACATCCTCGATCGGCTTGCGCGACCCGTCGGCCATCACCACCAACGTGCCCGGCACGAAGCTGTTCTTGCACTTGAGGAATGCCCTGGCGCTGCCGACCAGGTCGCCGAGCAGGCCCTTGACCCGGCTGGTCAGGTTGGCGAGTTTCTTCCACTTCCATGGGGCGCCGTATCTGACTGCGAGTTTGCCCAGGGCGCCGCCGATCGCCGCGCCCGCGACGTTGGCTGCTGTGGCCAGGCAGCCGCCCATGTCGCCCTTGAGGAAGCAGTCCAGGGCATCGGTGATGCCCAACTCGTCCATCAGGATCTTCGCCAGGGCCTTGGCGGCGTTGAGCATCTTCGCCTTGGCCGCGGCAATGCGCCGCTGCCTTTCCTTCTCCGCCGCCGCCCGCGCGGCCGCAGCCCGCTCGTCCGCTGATGCTCGCGGGTTGTTGTGGACGTTGATCGTGGGTTCGTCCGGGTCGTACGCGCCCGAGCAACCACCACAGCCGTCGTTGTGGCCCTTGACCTTGTGGTAGTTGCCGTACATGTCCTCGTAGTCGGCGCCCGGCCCGCAGGCGTCGTCGGAACAGGCCTTGAGACCGTCCGGGTCGGAGAACGAGATCGGGTTGTTGTTGGCGTACGCGTACCCGTTCATCTGCTGCGGGTCGTTGACGTCGATGATCGGGTCGACCGAGATGAACCGGCCGGCGATCGTGTCGTACTCCCGCGCGCCGATGTTGACCAGGCCTGTCGTGGAATCGATGTTCCCGTTGACGAAGCCCTTCTCCGTCGGCCACTGACCTGGCGAGGCATCCCGGTTCTCGCCGTACGGCGTCATCCGCCGGTGCGTGACAGCGCCACTCTGGTCCACGACTGCCTGGCCGGTGCCGTGGTGGTCGTTCGCGACGTACCGGAGGCCGTCCACCTTCCGGACCAGGCTTCCGCCGCCCGGAAGCGCGTAGTACCGCGTGGCGTCGGTGGACCGGGTCTGGTGGTTCAGCCGGATCTCCATGCCCAGCAGGTAGAGCGTGGTCGAGGCCGGCTCCTTGCGGAGCATCCGGGAGCCGTCGACGTCATAGAGGAAACTGGTCTTCTTGCCGGCTTCGGTGACCGACTCGAGGTTGCCCTCGGCGTCCCAGACCAGGTTCTGGTCCTCGCCGGCCCTCGTCCGCTTCTTCGTGTTGCCGGCCGCGTCGTACTCGTACGAGTACAGCTGATCACCCTGCGGGGTCTTCTCCGTCATCTGGCTCAGCGTGTGCGGCTGCGCCTGGCCGGCGGCCGGATAGGTGTAGCTGCGCTCGATGAGCGGAGTGCCGTTGGTCCCGTACTGGACCTCGGTCTTGCGGTTGCCCGTGACGTCGAAGGTGTAGGCGTGGTGGTAGGGGGCCACGCCGCCCACCCCGGTGACCGAGGGCCCGCCGGCGCACGGGTCGGTCGCGGTGCTCGCCGACGTCCAGGCCCGGTCCATCCGGCGCAGGTAGTCGTACGTGAAGCACTGCGTGTCCTGCGTCCCGGACGGGTTGTTGGCGATCCGCAGGATGTTGCCGGACTGGTCGTACGTGTAGCGGGCGTCGATGTCCACGACCGGAGCCGACTCGCGGTCCAGCCGTAGCCGGGTGAGCCGCTTGGAGCCCTGCTCGTACTCGTAGGTCGACCAGACCTTCCGGGTGCCCACCCGAGCCTCGGTCTGCAGTACCTCGCCGGTGCCGGCGTACTCGACGTCGGTCAGGTAGGGGGCGTCACCGGTCGCCGCGGTCAGGCGCTCAAGACTGTCGTAGGTGTAGGCGACAGTCTCGAACGGCAGCCCACCGCCCTCCGACATGCTCAGCGACTGGACGGTGCCGTCCCGGTTGAACTCCGTGCCGAAGGTGTAGAAGCCGGCCAGTTCGGCACCGGCGTGCTCGGGCACGGAGTAGTAGGTGGCGTGCGGCCGGTAGAACTCGTCGTAGATCGAGAAGTACGTGGCGTACTCGTGCCCGTCGATCCAGCGGCTCGTCGAGGAGAGTTCGCCCAGCATCTCCAGGTCGTACGTCCAGCTGCTCAGCAGCTCGCCGGTGTCGGCGGCCCCCTTGTAGACGGCGATCTTCCGGCCGATCTCGTCGTACTTGGTGCTGATCGTCTGCTGGAGGACGTTCGTGGTGCTGGTGAGCCGGTCCAGGTCGTCGTAGCCGAACGTCGACGCGCCGGAGTCCGGGTCGGTCGACTTCGTCTTGCGGCCCAGCTGGTCGTACTCGTGGGTCCAAACGTTGCCCGCCGGGTCCTTGACCGTCTTCAACTGGCCGGCGTGCGTGTAGGTGTACTCGGTCTTGTCGAAGTCGCCCGTCGGACCGCTGCCCTTGTACTGCCGCAGTTCGGTGGTCTTGCCCAGGGCGTTCGTGATCGAGGTCGTCGGGGTGCCGCCGGCCGGCGGGTCGACCGAAACCCGGTCGCCGCCGTAGGTGGTCGTGGTGCGCCACTTCTCGTTGCCCGCGACCGCGAAGATCTCCGCCGTGACCCGGTCCGCGCCGTCGTAGACGTACAGCGTCTGGCCGTTGACGTCACCGTTGACGGCCGGGTAGATCACGTCGGTGGGCGCGCCCGCGACCGTGTACGTCGCGTACGTCTTCGCCAGCTGACCGGTGCCGGTGTAGAAGGTGTCGGCGACCGTACGGGTGCCGTCCGGGCCCTCCGACTGCACCTGGCGGGGCCGGAGCAGACCGTCGTGCAGCTTGTACTCGACGCTGTAGGAGCCGTCGTTCTGCCGCCGCTCGGTCTTGATGGCGACCGGCTTGTCGGTGCGGACCAGGTAGCTGTAGCGGATGCTCGGCTCCAGCCCGCTGGCGCCCGTCCGGTCCGGCATCCAGACCTTCGCCAGCCGGCCCAGGGCGTCGTACTCCAGGACGCTCTTGAGGCCGTTCTGGTCCACCTGGGCGACCGGCACACCCCACGCCGGGGCGTAGTCGGTGGTGGTGACGAACTCCAGCGGGTTGGTCTCCTTGACCTTGGTGGTCAGGCCGTTGGTGTCCGTGTACACGGTCTTGGTGACCCGGCCCAGCGCGTCGACGGCGGTCAAGGGCCGGCCGTACGCGTCGAACGTGCCCTCCGACGCGCGGATGTAGGTGGCCGTCGTGCCGTTGTGGCTCTTCAGCCGCTCGGTCCGGGTCGGGTTGCCCAGCGTCGGCGCGACGCCGAACGCCTTGCCGTCGTAGAGCGTCCGGGTGTCGGAGATGACCTGCTTGCTGCGGTCGGGGGTGGCCGAGCACGCCACCGACACCGACTCGACCCGCGACACCAGGCTGTACAGGTGGGCGGCCGCGTTGTCGGCGTACGTGGTCCGGCTGCAGGCCTCGTCGCCGGTGACCGCCACGTCACCCTCGTTCTCGGTCTCGGTCACCCGTCCGAAGCTGGTCTCGAAGGACGAGGTCTGCTTCGTCTCCCGCCACCCTCCGGCGGCCAGGGCGACCAGGCTCCGGGCGGTGGTGGTGTTGATGAACCAGGCCTTCTTGCTGCCCCAGCTGTGGGTCTCCGTCGCGGTGTTGTGCCGCCACGGGACGGCGATGCTCTTGCTGACCGCGTCGGCGCCGTCGTAGACCACGCTCTCCAACTGGTGGCCGGAGAACTCGTTGTGGTCGGTGTGGCTCCCGCCGGTGGAGTCGGCGACGCTGACGGTACGCGTGCCGCCGTCCGGATCCTTGTCGCCGTGCATGCCGCGCAGGTAGCGGTACTCCGTCTTGGTCGTCTGGACCTGGCCGTCGCCGGCCGTGACGATCACGCGGCCGTAACCGCGCCAGTCGCTCCAGGTCAGGTCCTTCGGGTCGGAGATGCCGTCCGGGTCGGCGTGCCGCCAGGCCGCGCCGTCCAGGTACTGGTAGCGGGTCACCATGTCCGGCGCCCCGCCGGTGCGGTCGGTCTCGACGACCTGCTCGACCACGTACTTGTGGAACCAGTCGGTGATCGGGTCGCCGCTGCCGAGCGGGTTCCACTTCACCGGGTAGCAGCGCCTGGTGCTGTTGCCCGGTGTGGGCAGCGTGCTCTTGGTGCAGTCCGGGCCGGCGTAGTTGACGTCGATCTGACCACCGGCGTCGGTCCACACGGTCGCCAGCCGGAAACGGACCAGCGGGGCGATGTTGTCGCCGTCGCGGTCGATCCGGTTGGGCAGTTGCAGACCGCCCAGTTCGACCGACGGCATGGCGATGTCGGCGCCTGGCCCGTAGAGGCCGGTGTGGGTGATCTTGTGGAGCCAGAGGGTCCGCGAGCCGTCACCGTTGTCGGTGAGCAGGTGGTCGAGCTTCCAGTTGTCCACCGGCGTCCAGCCGGTGCCCTCGCGGATCTCGGTGGTGATGCCGGTCAGCCGGGCCCGGGTCCAGAACGTCGGGGTGATCTGGTCGAGCTTGCACTTGGTGTCCTTGGCGCAGTTCCGGTCGAACGGCACATCCGGCCAGTAGGGCGCGGTGGTGTTGTTCAGATCCTGCGGGTCGCAGTCGACGTTGCCGGACGGCAGGCACCGTTCCTTGGTCTCGAAGCGCACCCGGGCGGGGGCGTTGGTCGTGTAGACGGCCTCGTGCCGCTGGCCGTAGTCGACCCGCTTGAGCCAGCCGCCCCGGACGTACGGAACACCGTTGACGTCGGTCTTCTTGCCCCGGGCGTAGTAGTTGATCTCCTTCTCGTAGAAGTACGAGGTGACGTTGCCGTAGCGGTCCTTGACGTAATCGAGGCTCCAACGCCACGCCTGGTCGCAGTACGCCGACGTGAACGTCGCGTTGTAGCAGGGCTCGCCCGAGTCGTCGCCGTAGATCGGCACGGTCCAGGCCGAGCCGGTCTCCTCCTTGCCGGAGGTCCAGCCGGGAAGCCGGTTCAGGCCGAAGTGGTACTGCGTGCCGTCGGTGGTGGTGACCCGCCAGTACTCGCCGTCGTTGTCACCGTTCACCGCGCCGGTGAGCCGCTCGACCTTCGAGCCGTCGTCGGTCCCGAACCGCCAGGTGTCACCGGTCTTGACCAGTTCCGTCGACTTGCCGTTGAGCAGGATGGTCGCGTTGTCGTACGCCCAGCACTGGTCGGCGTACTGGTCGTGCCCGTCGTCCGAGCAGGGCTTGTACCGGCGCTCGATGTGCCCGGGCTCGTAGTTGAAGCCCTCACCGATCCACGAGCCCTGGTTGTTTGTCGTCGCGGTCCGGCCGTCGACCGACTGCGACGAGTAGGCAAGCGCGATCGGCGGCGCGCCGCCGCCCGGCACCGGCGGGCTCCGCAGCGGGTAGCTCCAGGAGAAACCACCCGTGGAGGGGGCCACCGACCACTTCGACGACGGGGACAGCTTCGTCGCGCCGTAGTCGCCCTGCGAGGAGGAGTCGGTGGCGGTCATGGCGAAGAGCGCCCCGGTGCCCGCCTCGGCGGAGAGCGTCTCGGCGGCGCTGTCGTTCGTCGTCGGCAGCGGAACCGGGGCACACTGGGCCTTCTCCGGCGTGGTCAGCGCGCACTCGGGCAGGCGGACCAGCCGCAGCCGGGCGCCGAAGTCGCCACCGAACGCACCGGCGACCCCGCCGTAGCCGAGGTCGAGACGGACGTTCCCGGCAGCGGCCTGGCCGTCGGCCCGGTTGAGCCGGACGATCGGGCCGTCGACCTTGGCCTTCTCCGAGGCCTTCCGGTTGAGCACCTCGATGCGTACCTTGCCGGGAGCGGAGGCCGGACGGGCCGCGCCCGCCGCGGCGGCCGCGGCGGCGGGCGCGGC
>NZ_JBXUOV010000075.1:0-27285 GCF_057196585.1 Micromonospora sp. ATLC20 | reverse complement strand
GGCGAGGACCAGCCGCCAGGCCGGCCGCCGCGCCCGCCGAACCGGCGCGGCCTCCGTCGCGGTCAGCGCGCCGACCAACCGGGTACGCGCGGCGCCGAGTCGTTCGCCGGCCGGCAGCTCGGTCTCGTCGCCGAGCCGCTGGAGCAGTCTCATCTCATCCATTGCTCAGTACCTCCTCGATGGTGTCGGCCGGTTCGCCGCCGAGCCGTTCCCGCAGCAGCCGGCGCGCCCGGTTCAGCCGGGACCGCACGGTGCCGACCGGGATGGCCAGCGCGGCGGCGACCTCCTCGTACGTCAGTTCCTCCCAGGCGACGAGCAGCAGCACGTCGCGGTCGCCGTCGGCGAGCCCGGCCAGCGCGTCCAGCAGGTGCCGGCGCAGCGACCGCGCGGTCACCTCGGCGGCTACCCGGTCAGCGGGGGACGCCTCGGACGTCGCCGGGTGGTACGCCTGCCGCAGCCGGTACTCCCGTTCCTCGGTGCGCCGCTGCTGGGCGACGAGGTTCGTGGCGATCCCGTACAGCCAGGGGCGGGCGTTCGGACAGCCGGTGTCGAACCGCTCCCGGCGCCGGAACGCGGCGAGGAACGTCTCCGCGACCAGGTCGTCGGCCGCCGCGGAGCCGAGGCGCCGCGCCAGGTAGCGATGGATGTGCGGCGCGTGCCGGTCGAAGATCGCGGCGAAGGTCTGCGGTTCCCGTACGGACCGGCCGATGACCTCGGCGTCGGTGAGCGCGCCGACGTCGACATCCTTCGCCCGTCTCAGTCTTCTCATGCGCGGCCTCTCGGCGAGTGGGGACGTGTCACCTGTTGTCCGCTGCTCGCGTCCGGACGGTTCACGCCCGCGACGGTAGGCCGCTCGGACGGTCCGTCGTGGACCGTGCGGTCGTACGGGACGGAATCGCTTTGTCCGTCTCGGTTACGCTCGTGGCGTTTGGCCTTGGGGAGGTCTCATGAGTGCGGATCCTTCGATGAGCGGCGACTTCACCCGCATGCTCGACGCCACGATGGCGGCACTTCGGACTGTGGGTCCGCCGCCGGAGGGTGAGGCGGAGACGCCGGCGGTCGGCGAGGCCGCCGACGGGCAGGTCCGCGCCGAGATGGGCCGCGACGGCCGGCTCCACTCGCTGCACGTCGAGCCGCGGCTGATGCGGCTCGGCTCCGAGGAGCTGACCGCCCACATCGTCACCGCCGTCAACGCGGCGATCGACGGGCTGCGCGCCGGCCCGGCCCCGCAGGTCGCGGACATGTCGCAGCTACGGGAGCAGTTGCAGGAGGTACGGGACACGGCCGTACCCCGGCTCGGGTCGTTCCTCGACGCGCTCACCGAGGCGCAGGAGCGGCTGGCGCGCGGCGGGCAGCGATGAGCGGCGACGGCTTCGAGGTGCACCCGCCGCTGATCCGGGCCGCCGGGCGCGGCGTCACCGACGTGGCCAAGCGGTTCAACGGCGAGCTGGAGGCGTTCGAGGCGCGGATGCAGGGCTACGGCGAGCCGTGGGGCGCCGACGACATCGGGTCGCTGATCGGCATCGCGTACACCGAGGTGGCGAACTACATCTTCGACTGCCTCGGCATGGCCGCCGACGAGTTCACCTCCGCGGGCGCCGACATCGCGGGGATGGCCGACTCGTACGAGCGGGTCGACGAGGACGGCGCGGGCACCATGCGCTCGCTGGCCGGCGGGCTGGGGTGAACCGTGGGACTGCAACTACCCGGTGAGCTGGTCACCGCGCTCGGCTGGATCGGCTACACCTGGCCGGCGGCCGACGAGGAGAAGCTCTTCGAGATGGGCCAGGCGTGGCTGGAGTTCGGCGGCCGGATCGGGGCGGCGGCCGGCGAGGCGGACGCGGCCGCCGCGCAGGTGTGGACGCAGAACGTCGGTCCGGCGATCGCGGCGTTCCAGAAGTGGTGGGGCGGCGAGCAGAACGGGCCGCTCGTGCTGCACGACAGCATGCCCGCGGCGATGCTGCTCGGCGCCGGGCTGATCATCTGCGCGGCGATCGTGCTGGCGCTGAAGATCGCCGTGATCGTGCAGCTCGCCATCCTCGCGTTCGAGGTCGCCCAGGCGATCGCCACCGCCGTGGTCACGTTCGGCGCCTCGCTGGCCGAGATCCCGATCTTCCAGATCATCACCCGGGAGATCGTCGGCGCGCTCATCGACCAGGTCATCGGGAGACTGCTCGATGCCTAGCCCGAGGCGCGGCCGGGGCGCCGCCGCGAAACCGGCCGCCGGCAAGATCGTCCGCAAGGCGGTCGAGAAGCTGGAGAAGCCGATCGTCCGGGTCACCGGACCGAACCGGAGCCTGCCCACCAAGGTGGTCCGGGTGGAGCGCCGCGACTTCCACGCCACAGCCCAGTTCCGGCGCAAGATGGCCGCGCTGAAGAAGCTCAGCGACGACGGCAAGCTCTACAAGGCCACCAACCCGGTGCAGCGCGACAAGAGCATCACCGACGGCTACAAGGACCGGATCCGGCAGAAGATCTGGGACAAGTACTGGCCGCACGACAAGGACCTCGCCAACCGGCTCAGTCAACGGCTCAGCGACTACCATCCCGACCACGTGTGGGAACTGCAGCTCGGCGGGCCGGACACCGTCGACAACCTCAAACTGCTGCATGGTAGAACCAACACGGACATCGGCTCCCAGATCTGGGGGCAGATCCAGAATCTGCCGGACGGAACCCCGATCCGAATAGAGGTAGTGGATTGACTTCCGATCTCGCGCAGCTTCTCGACGAACTCCGCGCCGACCTGGCCGCGGACGAGCCGGCGAGTCTCGCGTACGCGCAGATCGGCGCGCCCGCCGACGACGGTGACGTGCCGGCGGAGCTGCCGGCCGGCCTGCGTGACCTGCTGCTCGCCGCCGACGGCCTGCGGGCCGGCGCGTTCGAGCTGGCCTCGACCGGCCGGCTCGCCGGGGTGCAGTACTTCCTCGACTACGCGCCCGGCTTCTCCCCCGTCCCGCAGAACAAGACCGGCTGGCTGGTAGTCGGCACGCGCAGCGACGAGCCGATCTTCCTGGAGCGGGCGACCGGCGCGGTGTGGTACTTCCCGCCGACCGGCACCGAATGGTTCATGGGCGACGCGTTCGAGGAGCTGGCGCCCGACCTCGACTCGTTCGTGCACTACTACGTGCTCGGCCCCGGCTACGCCGAGCTGGTCACCGACGACGACGCGTGGTACGCGTTCCTCGACCGGCAGGGCCTGCTCGACGACGCGGACGAGGTCGACGAGGACGAGGCGCAGCCGTGACGGTGACCCGGGAGCAGCTCACCGCGCTGTGGGGTGAGCGGGGCGTCATCTACTTCCCCGACCAGCGTTTCGACGCGATCCTCGGGCCGCTCGGGCCGGAGGTCTTCCCGCCGGACGGGGCGCTGCCGGTCGAGGTGCCGATCCTGTTCACGGTCGACGTCTCGGTCCCCGACGTGGAGCTGTTCTCGACGCTGTCGATCGAGCTGGGCGACCAGGGCCCCCGCCCGTACGTCGTGCTGGGCGCCTCCCCGGAGGACCCGGCACTGCTGTTCTGCCTGGACGCGGGTACCGGCGGGGTGATCCTGCTGGACCTGGAGACACCGAACCTGGAGACGGTGAACAGCACGTTCGCCGCGTTCGTGGAGTTCCTCTACCGGCTCGGGCAGCTCATCGCCACCGACCCGGGCGGGCGGGAGCGGGCCGCGCGGGCGGCGGCGATCCGCGACGACCTGCGCCCGGTCGACCCGGTGGCGTTCGCGGAGCCGGAGTCGTGGTGGAACATGGCCTTCGACGAGCTGGAGTCGACCGCCTGAGGTCAACCGGCCGCCGGCGCGGGCACCGCCGCGCGGTTCGCGCCGGTCAGCCCGGCGACGAGCAGCAGGTACGCGGCCAGCTCCACCGCCGCCGTGAGGGCCGGTACGGGCTGCGGCAGCATCCGCGTGGGTGTGATGGCGTACCAGGCGAACAGGGCGGTATCGGCCGAGTCCGGCAGGCGCAGGGCCTCGATGCCCGCGTCGAGCAGCGGCAACGCGAGCACCGCCAGCAGTGCCGCGCCGGTCGCGGCGAGCCGCCGGCCCTGGCCGGACAGCAGCACGGCGAGCACCAGCGCGGCGAGTGCGAGCGCCAGCGGCGGCAGCAGCGCGAGGACGAGCGCGGGCACGACGTCGACATGGTCGTACCCCGGGCCCTCCACCCGGGTCAGTGTGGTCCGGGTGCGGGTCTCCACGACCCGGTTACTGGCGGCGACGGCGACGCCGATGTCGGCGGCCCGGACGGCCGCGTACCCGACGACGGGCGCGGCGGCGACCGCCGCGGCGATCAGGCGCCGCCGCCGTCCACGCCCCCGGAACGCGACCAGCAGCACCGCCACCGCGACAAGCGCCGCCCAGCTCCCGGCGAACGCCGCGTCGAAGCCGGCCGTGACGTCGAAGCCGCTGTCGCCGCTGCCGTACACCGTCCAGCCGAAGTCCCCCGCGCCCGGCTCGGCCGGCATGGTGCGGACCGCGTCCACGATCAGCGGTACGAGCGCGGCCGGCACCGCCCAGCGCGGCGCCGGCAGTCCGGCGGCGACGGCGTAGCCGAGCAGCAGCGCCAGGCTCAGCACCTCCGCGCCGCGCCAGAGCGGTGCGGCCACCAGGACGCCGACGACGTGGGCGACGGCGGACACGGCCGCGAGGATCAGCAGCAGCGGGGCGCGACGCACCGGCGGATCCTTTCACGACACACCGGCCCGCCGCCGCCCCGTGGTGGTCAGTTCCCGGCCGGCACCTGGTCCTTGACGTCGTCGTAGCCGACCGCGCCCGGCGCCGGGGCCGGGGTGTAGATCACCCGGATCACGCCGGTCGGGTACGCCTCGGTCGCGGCCACCCGCAGGTGGTACGGCGCGTCGCCCTCGTCGAACAGCCGGCGGCCCTTGCGGGCGGCGACCGGGTGCACCAGCAGCCGCAGCTCGTCCACCAGGCCCGCGGCGAGCAGTTGCTGCACCACCGAGATCGACCCGGGGATGAGGATGCCCTTGATGCCGGCGTCGGCCTTGAGTGCGCGTACGGCGTCCACCAGGTCACCCTGGATCAGCTCGGAGTTGCGCCAGGAGAACTCCAGCGGCTGGCGGGACACGACGACCTTGCGCATGTCGCCGAGCTGCTTGGCGAACGGCGCGTCCTCACCGCCGGCTGCCTCCCGGTCCGGCCAGGCGCCGGCGAAGCTGTCGTACGTCTCCCGGCCGATCAGCAGCACGTCGGAGGTGTCGTAGTCCTCGGTGACGGCGCGGCCCATGTTCTCGTCGAAGTACGGGAAGTGCCAGTCGGGGTCGATCTCGGCGACACCGTCGGCCGAGATGAACAGCGTGGAGATGACAGTGGCCATCGCGGTGCTCCCTACCTGTCTGTCTGGGATGTCGACGGGTGGACCGCCGAGGCTTCGCGAACTCATCGCACCCGCTGTCGATTCTGCTGCCGAAACCCGATGGCCGGTCGCGGCGCGCCGCCGGTACGGTGCCACGACCGTCGCAGAAGGGACACGTCATGACGGAGACGACGACGCTGTGGCGCCCGACCGGCCCGCGGGAGCTCGACCTCGTCCGCGCCTCCGGCTGGCGGGCCTGGCCGCCGCGGCTGCCGGACCAGCCGATCTTCTATCCGGTGCTCAACGAGCAGTACGCCGTCATGATCGCCCGGGACTGGAACGTGCCGGCCTCCGGCGTCGGCTACGTGACCCGCTTCCAGGTCGAGCGCGCGTTCGCCGCCCGCTACCCGGTCCGGCGGGTGGGGGGCCGGGACATCCTGGAGCTGTGGGTGCCGGCCGAGGAGCTGGACGAGTTCAACCGGCACATCGTCGGGCCGATCGAGGTGGTCCACGAGTTCCGGCCGCCGGAGCGGGCGGTCTGACCGGCGCCGGGGGGGGGGGCCCCCCCGGGGCCGTGGCCGGTCAGCCCGGAGTGAGGACGCAGAACTCGTTGCCCTCCGGGTCGACCAGCACCCGCCACGGGATGTCAGCCCCGCCCAGGTCCGCGTCGGTCGCGCCGAGGGACCGCAGGCGGGCGGTCTCGGCGTCCAGGTCGTCCGACGGGTACGGGCGGACGTCGAGGTGGACACGGTTCCACCCGGTCTTCGCGTCGGCGGTGCGGGCGAACCGCAGGTACGGCCCGACGCCGTGAGCGGAGCGCAGCACCGCCTGCCGGTCGGTCACCTCGTGCACGGTCCAGTCGGTGGCCCGGCCCCAGAAGGCGGCCATGGCACGCGGGTCGGCGCAGTCGACCACCACCTCGGCGATCGGCCCGGTGTCCGCGTGCCGCGGGTTCGGCTCCCGTACGCAGAACTCGTTGCCCTCCGGGTCCGCCAGGACCGTCCACGGCACGTCGCCCTGGCCCACGTCGGCGGGGGTGGCGCCGAGCGCGGTCAGGCGCGCGACCAGCTCCGCGTGGTGCGCGGCCGAGGTGGTCGCGAGGTCGACGTGGACGCGGTTCTTCGCCGTCTTCGGCTCGGTGGAGACGACGAGGTCGATGTAGAGGGCGCGGGGGTCCGGGTAGGTGAGGTCCTCGGGTTCGAGGTTCGTCACGCCGGGGGCCTCGCTGGAGATCCCCCAGCCGAGTACCTTCGCCCAGAAATCGCCGAGCGCCACCTCGTCGTGGGCCTTCATGTTGATCTGTACGAACCGGGTTGCCATGGCGGCGATGGTAGGTGCCGCGCCGGGTCGCCGTGGTCCCGGCAGGTGATCAGGAATCGAGAAGCGCGCCGTCACCGCCGCGCCATAGCGTTGTCATCGGGCGGTCGGCACCACGCGGACCGCGAGTCACGAGGGGGGATCGAGATGTCCGACGGGTTCAGCGCCGAGGAACGCGCCGCGATGAAGGAGCGCGCGGCCGAGCTGCGCGCCGAGGGCAAGAAGGGCGCGAAGAAGGCCGACGACCTCCAGGCGGTGCTCGACCGGATCGCGCAGATGGCGCCGGAGGACCGGAAGCTGGCCGAGCGCGTGCACGCCACGATCACCGCCGCCGCGCCGGACCTGTCGGCGAAGACCTGGTACGGCATGCCCGCGTACGCGAACGCCGCCGGCAAGATCGTCGTGTTCTTCCAGGACGCGGGGAAGTTCAAGTACCGCTACTCGACAGTGGGCTTCCAGGAGGCGGCGAACCTCGACGACGGCGACATGTGGCCGGCGTCGTTCGCGCTGGTGCGGTGGAGCCCGGAGGTGGAGAAGAAGCTCACCGAGCTGGTGCGTACCGCCGTGTCCTGATCGTGCCGGCGGCGCGGCCAGGCGGGCGCGGCCGGCGACGTCAGCGCTGCCAGGAGTCGAGGCCGCGGACCGCGGCCCGGGCGATGTCGTCGGCCAGGCCGGGGTCGGTGCTGGTGCCCTCCCAGCCCTGGTCGTGCACGACAGTCACCGCGTCGGCGACCCGGATCACGAGGATCTGGCTGGTGCTCCGGCCCTGGGCCGGGCTGCCGTCCAGGCCGGTAGCGGGCCGGCTCACCGTGACCAGCAGGGCCTCGTCCCCGGTCCCGGCCATCGGCCGGGACACGACGGTGACGGTGCCGCCCGAGGCCTGGAACGACCGGCAGTCCGCCACCGCCCCGCGCACCCGGCGCAGGTAGTCGGCGGCGCCGGTGCCCTCGAACGCGAAGACGGTCTGGTGCAGCGTGCCGTAGGGGACGTTCTCCGGCGGGTCCTTCGGCTGCTTGTAGGTGCTCATCATCGCGGCGCTCGCGGTGACCGACCGACCGCCGCTGCGGAACTCCTTGTCGCACAGCTCGGGCAGCGCGTCGGCGACGTCGGTCGGCTGGGCGGCGGTCTTGCGCAGTTCCGGCGGCAGGTCGACGAAGGCGGACGTCGGGATCGTCACGGGCCCGCCGGACGACTGCGACGTCTCCGGCGTCGCGGGGGTGGTCGCCGAGGTCGCGCTCGTGCCAGCGGCGCCGCCGTCGTTCCCACCGCCGTCGTTCCCACCGCCGTCGCCGCACGCGCCGGTCAGCAGCGCGGTGACGAGCAGGGGTACGCCAAGCATTCGCCTACGGCGACTCGGTGTCCTCATGTCGACCTCCGTCCCGTGCCCGTCCCGACGACGTTCCCGATGCCACGCCGCCCGAAACGGCGCGCCCGTCCCTGCTCATCCAACTGCCGGGCACCCCGCCTCGTTCCGGCGCGCCGCCTCTTGACATGTCGTTAGGCACCTGACAATGTTGTCAGGTGCCTAACGACATGAACGCCTACGAGCTGGACGCTCCGGGCGTCTGGGCGAAGAAGTACTTCCTCGCCAGCCGGGCCCTCATGGAGTCCGTGCTGCGCCCCTACGATCTCGGGAACACCCAGTGGTACGTGTTGTACCGGCTGAGTGAGGGCCGGCCGGTCGGCCAGCGCACCCTCACCCGCGAACTCGAGGTCGAACGGGCGACCCTCAGCGCGGTCATCGCGGCGCTCGTCCGCAAAGGCCTGATCGAACAGGTGCCCGACCCGGACGACCAGCGTCAGAAGCAGCTGCACATCACGCCGGCCGGCGTGAACCTGTGGCACTCGCTCCCCGATCCGATGGCGTTGATCGCGGAAGTCGCCTTCGGCGGAGTCGACCCCGCGGACATCGAGACCATGAATCGCGTCCTCAGCGGCGCGACCAGACGACTCATCGACTACCGGAAGGAGCACGGATCATGACCGTTCTCGTGACCGGCGGAACGGGCCTCGTCGGCTCCCGCCTGCTCGGGCGACTCACCGCGGCGGGTGTCGAGTGCCGCGCCCTCGTCCGTCCCGGAAAAGTAGCGCCCGAAGGCGTACGGCGCGTCGAGGGTGACGTCCTCAGCCCCGAATCCCTGCCGGCAGCCGTGGAAGCCGTCACCGCTGTCATCCACCTGGCCGCTGTCTTCCGCACCCGCGACGACGACCAGATCTGGGCCGTCAACCGGGACGGCACCCGCAATCTCATCGCCGCCGTTGAGAAGCACGCGCCGAAGGCCCGGTTCCTGCTGGCCAGCACCTCCAACGTCTACGGTGCCGAGAGCACGCACCCCGGGCGTGAGGACGACCCCGTCGCGCCGACGCTCGCCTACCCCGCCAGCAAGATCGAAGCCGAGCATCTGCTTCGCGCCAGCGGGCTCACCTGGGGCATCCTGCGGCTTCCCTTCATCTACGGAGACCGGGACGGGCACCTCGAATCGTTGCCCGAACTCGCGGCCGGCATGGGGTGGCACCCGGCACAGAGACTGAGCGTCTGCCACCACGCCGACATCGCCACGGCGTTCGCACTGGCCCTCACGGGCGCCTTCGACAACCGCACCGTCAACATCGCCGACGAGTCACCCCTGAGCATCTACGAGATGTCCCAGCTCGTCGGCTACTCCTACGGCTCCTCCGCCGAACCGCTCAGTCAGCCGTGGCGGGGGCAGATGGACATCAGCCTCGCCCGCAGCCTCGGCTTCACACCGACGATCAGCACCATCTACGAGGCTGTCCGCAGCGGCGCGCTCTGACCCGGCGCCAGCATCAACAAAGGATCGTTTGCGCAAACGCGTGTTTGCGATAGCGTGAGGCCATGCGCTCCGATCCGGACCTCGATCTCGCCTTCGCCGCCCTCGGCGACCCGGTCCGCCGCGCCCTGGTGACCCGCCTCGCCCGGGGTGAGGCCACAGTGGGCGAGCTGGGTGAGCCATTCGACCTGACGCCGCAGGCCATCTCCCACCACGTCGGCGTGCTGCGCCGGTGCGGCCTGGTCGAGCAGCGACGAGAGGGCACGCGGCGGCCGTGCCGGCTGCGGGTCGACCGGCTCGCCCGGCTGAGTACGTGGATCGACGAGCAGCGGCGCGCCTGGGACGACCGTCTCGACGCGCTGGAGACGCACCTATCCGATCCGGAGGCGACCCGTTGAGGGCCCGTACCGAACGGCACGGCGACGAGCTGATCGCGCGGCGCCACCTGCCCGCCCTGCCGGACCGGGTGTGGGAGGCCTTCACCTCACCGTCCGGCATCGCCGCGTTCTGGGGCGGCTCGCACGCCTCGGTGCAGGCGGCGACGGTGACTGTCGACCTGCGACCGGGCGGGGAGTTCGCGCTCGACACCCGCGCCCCGGACGGCCGGACCGGGCGCCTGCGGTTCGTCTACGTGAGCGTCGACGAGCCGCGTGAGCTGGTGTTCGACGAGCCGGTCACCGGCCTGCGCACCACCGTCACGCTGCGGCCCGCCGGGCACGGCACCGACCTCACCGTGCACCAGCGCGAACTCCCGCCCGAGTTGCGCACCGACCAGGCGGCCGACGGGCTCGCCTCGATCCTCGACGCCCTCGCCGCCCACCTCCGACACCACGACGATGGAGACACCAGTGACCCGAGCAACCCAGCGTGACCTGGTCGCCGAATACTTCGACGGCTTCCGGGCGAGCGACCACGAACGCATCCTCGCCACGCTCACCGACGACGTCGAGTGGGTCATCCACGGCCACCGCACCACCCGGGGCCGGGCGGAGTTCGACGGCGAGATCGAGAACCCGGCGTTCACCGGCAGCCCGCGGCTCGACATCGAACGCGTGCACGAGGACGGGCCGGTCGTCGTGGTGACCGGCGAGGGCCGGGGCGTCAGCGTCGAGCACGGGCCGTTCCGGTTCGCCTTCAACGACCTGTTCACGTTCCGGGACGGGCTGATCGCCCGCGTCGACTCCTACGTCGTCCCGCTGCCTGGCGCGTGAGCACCGCCCAACGCCCCGGTGAAGGCCCGGCGGTACGCCGACGGCGAGGTCCGCATCGCGGCGGCGAAGTGGTGCCGGAACGTCACCGCCGTCTCGAACCCCACTGCCGCGGCGACCTCCTCGATCGGCGCGGTGGTCGTCTCCAGCAACGGCAGGCTGGCCTGGACGCGCCGGTCGATCAGCCAGCGGATCGGGCTGGTGCCGGTGGCCCGCGCGAAGTGCCGCAGGTAGGTACGGGCCGACATGTGCGCCCGCCGCGCCAGCCGGTCGACGGTGATCGGGGTGTTCAGGTTCGCCAGCGCCCAGGACATGCTCGCGGCGAGCCGGTCGTCCTCCGGGTCGCCGGGCACCGGCGCCTCGATGAACTGCGCCTGGCCGCCCTCGCGATGCGGCGGTACGACCAGCCGGCGGGCAACCGCGTTGGCGATCGTCGGGCCGTGGTCGCGGCGTACCAGGTGGACGCAGAGGTCCAGACCGGCCGCGCTGCCGGCGCCGGTGAGGATGTCCCCGTCGTCGACGTAGAGCACGTCCGGGTCGACGCGTGCCGCCGGGTGGCGCCGGGCGAGCAGGTCGGCGTACCGCCAGTGGGTGGTGGCGCGGCGGCCGTCGAGCAGTCCCGCGCCGGCCAGGGCGAACGCGCCCGAGCAGATCGAGACGATCCGGGCGCCGCGCCGGTGGGCCGCGCGGAGCGCGCCGGTGAGCGCCGGTGACGGGTCGGCGTGCACGTCGGCGACACCGGGCACGATCAGCGTGCCGGCGGCGGCGAACGCGTCGAGGCCGTGGTCGGTGTGCAGGGTGGCGCCGCCGACCAGCCGTACCGCGCCGGGGGTCTCCGCGCAGACGGTCAGCTCGTACCAGGGCACGTCGAACTCCGGGCGGGGCAGGCCGAAGACCTCGGTGACGATGCCGGTCTCGAACACCGACATGCCCTGGTACGCGAGCACCGCCACGGTGGCGCGATTCATGGCGGGATTTTAGCGACTGGCGTCGCTCACGCCACTGGAGCGGCCGGACGACGGCCACCACGATGAGTGCCATGTCGAACGTCCTGCGCATCCCCGCCGCCCGCCCCGCCGACGCCCTCGCCCACTTCTCGGCCCGGCTCGCCTTCGAGGCCGACGTCAGCGACGTGCACGCCGACCTGGAGGCGGGCGTGACCGGCCTGGTCGTGGTCGACTCGCGCTCCCTCCCGGCGTGGCGGCAGGGGCACATCCCCGGTGCCGTGCACCTGCCCACCGCGGAGATCGCCGGCCGGGCGGGCGAGCTGCTCCCGGCGGACGCCACTGTGGTCACCTACTGCTGGGGGCCGGGCTGCAACGGCGCGACCCGCGCGGCGCGGGAGTTCGCCCGGCTCGGTCGCCCGGTCAAGGAGATGATCGGCGGGTACGAGTACTGGGTGCGGGAAGGCTTCCCGGTACGCACCGAGGCCGGGCTGGTCCGGCGGCCCGCCGACGACCTCACCGCACCGGCCGGCGCGTCGTGTGGCTGCTGAGGCGTGTCGGTTCCGTACAAGACGGCAGCTGGCGGCCGTTCCTAGCATTGCCGCATGCGTGATCTCGTCTACACCGGATTCATGTCGCTCGACGGCGTGGTGGACTCCCCCGGCGGCGGCCCGGGCGAGGACCACCGCAGCGGCGGCTGGGTCGTCAAGGACATCGAGTTCCTGCCCGAGGCGTTCTCGCTCAAGGGCGAGGAACTGGCACAGACCACGGCGCTGATGTTCGGGCGGCGCAGCTACGAGGCCTTCGCGCCGACCTGGCGCGACTCCGAGGACCACGCCGCCTACCGGGACCTGCCGAAGTACGTGGTGTCGTCCACCCTGCCCGACGACGCGCTGATCGACGGCTGGGGGCCGCTGACGATCCTTCGGAACACCGCCGACGTGGCCGCGCTCAAGCAGGGCGACGGCGGCGACATCTTCATCCACGGCAGCGCCGAACTCGCCCGCCGTCTCGCCGAGGCGGACCTGATCGACAGGTACCACCTGCTCGTCTTCCCGGTGCTGCTCGGCGCCGGCAAGGGCCTGTTCAGCCAGGCGGACCGGGACCGGCAGACGCTGCGTCTGCGCGACTCGGCCACCTACCCCAACGGCGTCGTCAAGCTCATCTACGACGTGACCCGCTGAGCCGGGTCCAGCGCGATCGCCCCACCGGCGCCCGCGCGCAGCTCACCGGCCGTCCGTCCGACGTACCGGCGCAGCGCGCGGGCCAGGTGCGGTTCGTCCACGTACCCGAAGGTGGTGACCGCGTCGGCGGGCGGGCCGCCCGCGGCCAGCAGCACGGCGGCCCGGCGCGCGCGGTCGATCTGCCGCACCGCGCCCCGGGTCAGCCCGGTCGCCGCCCGGAACCGGCGTTCGAGGGTACGCGGTGACGCCGGTGGACGGCCGCCGCGCAACGTCTCCGTGACGAGCGGGTCGCGGACCACCACACCGGCGTGGACCAGCCGCTCCACCAGGGCCTCGGCGTCGTCCGGGCCGGGCGTGGCCCACCGGCCGCCGTCGAGCCGGAACGTCCGGCGGCCCACGTCGGGCAGCTCGGCGCCGCCGTCCACCAGCGCAGGCGTGGGTACGAGCCGCAGCGAGGTGCCCACCGCGAACTCGATGCCGACGAACGTGGCGCCCTCGGGCACCGGCGCGGTGCCGGTCGCGGTCTCGGGGCCGGACACGGCCGCGTAGGAGCGCCCGTCGCGCTGCCAGAACACGAGCCCCCAGCACGGGGTCGCCACCGAGGTCATCTCGTCGACCCGATCGCTGGTGCAGGTCCACACGGTGTCGATCCAGGCCGAGTCGGACGCCCGCGTGGTGAACCGCAGCTCCACGGCAGGAGCATACGGCGACCATAGGGTGCGAGTGATCCCGGATGCGACCCAGTGGACTACGGCGCGATCAGACCGGCCGTTCCTCGGTGGGGGGAGGCGCCTGAGAAACGGCCGGTCCGACTTTCCGATTCAGCCGCGCAAACCCATTGCCTGACGGATCGGCCCGGCCTCCATCGGATTTGCCAGCCTCATGACGCTGATGAATCCAGTCCAAGTAGTCGCTCCGATGATCACCCGCTCGTCCAGCGCCATCATGACGAAGCCAGGTCGCCCCGGAGGGCCCCCCAACACACCCCAGTCCACTCCCTTACCTATGACGTCCCATTCGTCGCGCAGCCGCACCCGAGCCCAGTGCGGCCCCGCTGACGGCTCTCCATCGACCGGCCCGACCGAGACGAGAAAGCGCCCCTCTTCATCAAACAGCCGGCCCGTGTTCGCGAAGTTCCACCAAGCCGCGTTGGCACCCTCGATCAGGGAGGAGTCATCGAACATGAATTCGACATCCTCCCTGCCTTCCTCTTCGGTACAAGCGGAGAGCATCCAGGCCGCCGAGGCTGGGATGCCTACGGAGTCCCATTTGAAGTCGACCACGTCCACCCCGGCGGTCTTCAGGGAGCCAATGATCATCTCCGAGTTAAGCACAATTGTCACCCACACGGCCGATAAGTTGTGATCCGGTCATAGTTGTGCCCCGCCCCCGGGCGTCCACCCTTCGGGCCAACCCAACCGATAGTCCCGTCGGTCTTCACCAGAAGACGGTAGTCGTTACCGCCACCGGGAATTTCGTAGATCTTCGCGCCCTTCCAGAATTTCCTCGCACCGATGGGCCCGGAGTCGCCCCGGAATTCGTCGGGGACCTGGACAGTCCGGCCGTTCACTCGGACGGGACGTCCGTTCTCCATTTTGGTGGTCATGCGTTGTCTCAGCTCGCCTCGGTTGAACGCATCGATCCCATCCTGCACTACCCGTGGCGGGGTGAGTCCGTCATTGTGAACCAGAACCGGAGTGTCACCGGCCATCACATAGTAGGTGTGCAGCCCATTGACGGTCAGGTTGAAGGCAAGCGAGGTTTGCACCGACGCCGGACGCAGGCCACCTACGTGGTCTGCCCCTCCATCGGGAGCAAGAACGAGATCTCCGGGGTTGAGTTCGTCGGCCCGCTGCCACTCGCGCTCCGTCCGGTTCCAGAACGGATGATCCTCAGTCGTGACGAGGACGGCATCTCCGATCTCGAGTTCGACAAGATCGTCCAGGTGCTCCCAGACGTGCTCGACTCTCCGCGGGCCCTGCTCACCCGTTTCCGGATCCGTCGCGTGGACTTCGTCACCGACTCGAATATCATCCAGCTCCTTGACTGAGCCGTCGGCCATGAGCACCAGAGTGCCGCCGCTGAAGCTCATGCATCCGCCGCGGTTCCTGGGGCGATTACCGGCGCTCAGCCCACGACCGGCGCCCGCAGCTGCGCCCAGGGCCCCGGCCCCTCCTGGAATCAGGTCATCGGAGGGCAGCACCTCCGCCATCTTGTCGATGTAGGGGTTGTACAACTCCTGGACCCACTTATGGCAGCCGCCCGGATTTCCCATTTCGACGCAGATGTTCATAGCCAGAGCTCGTTCGCTGGCAGGCGCGAGTTCCACACTCGGGACGAGTGCATCACGCGCGAACCACGCGCCGCGTTCTTCGTTCCAGCGCCGGGTGAACTCCTCCAGCGGCACCGTGTCCGGGACGCGGATGACGTGGCCGAGGTAACGAGGGTCGTTGCGACGCTTGGGGGCGCTGCCGGTCTGCCCCCGGCTCGTGCCCCATGCCTCGTTTGCCAGCGTGCCACACCCACCCGGGCAGCCCTTAGCCGGGCTGTATCCGTAGCAGTCGAACTGGCGGCAGTCGTCCGGGATAAGGCCGCTCGGATCACTCGTCGTGACCGGCGAGTTGTTGGCGTACGCGTAGCCGTTCCACTGCTGTGGGCTCGCCGGATCCTGGAGGGGGTCCAGGGAGACGAAGCGACCGGTGGTCGGGTCGTAGTTGCGGGCGCCGACCTGGGTCAGCCCTGTGTTGGTGTTGAGGGGCTGGTTGAGGAAGCCACGGTTGTCAGGTGCCGTGACGGTGGCGCCGCGCTGCCCGCCGTATGGGGTGAACTGGCGCCAGGTGGGGATCTGTGCCGTGTTGTTGAGGTAGAGGGTGGGGTTCCCTTGATGGTCCGGGATCAGGTAGCTGTAGTTGGTGCCGGCGCCGGTCCGGATGGCCGTCGCGCCGTTGGGCAGCGGGTAGTAGCGGACTCCGCTGACCGTGTTGGTAGTGGTGTTCAGGGTGATTTGTTGGGTCGGCAGGTAGAGGGTGGCGGTGCCGGGATCCTTCTGGATGAGGAGATTGCCGTCCGCGTCGTAGAGGAATCGGCTGTCCCCGTCCCGGCCCCCGGTCACCGCGGTCAGCTCGCCGGTCTCGTCCCAGGTGAGCGTCTGGTTGCCCTGGCCCGCGTTACGGGCGGTCATGTTGCCGCTCTTGTCGTAGGTGTACGAGGTCGAGCCGGTCAGGCCGCCGGTGGTCGTCGTGCTGGTCAGCGTGTGCGGCTGGCCGGCGCCGTTGCCGTTGTAGACGTAGTCGGTGGTCGTGTCGGACCCGCCGCTAAGAGAGCGCTGGATCTGGGTCTTGCGGTTGCCGACGGCGTCGAAGGTCCACTCGGTCCAGAACGCGCTGGTGGAGCCGATGCCGCTGCCCACCATGGAGCGGTTGCCGACGGTGGGCTGAGTGGCGCAGTTGTCGGTGGCGGTCCAGGCCGAGGTGAGCCGCCGCAGGGCGTCGTGGCGGTAGCACTGGGTCTCGGCCGCCACGCCAGGCAGGTTCCGGGTCTCGACCTGCTTGATGATGTTGCCGAACCGGTCGTACTCGTAGTCACGCTGCCCGACGTCGGAGGTGCTGGTCGTCGTCTTTGTGATCTTGCGTTGCTTGAGCCAGCCGGTGTGGTCGTCGTAGATGTTGGCCATGGTGGCCTGGCTGGAGCTGGCGTTGAGGCCTCCGCCGGTGACCCGGCCCCACGCGTCATAGTTGGTGACGTTTGCGTAGGTGGCCAGCAGGCTGCTCGCCCCGTTGGGGATCTCCAGCGCACTCTTGTAGGAATAGGTGACGGTCTCGGCTGGCAGGCCGCCGGCAGCCTGCCAGGCGTCGCTGTACGGCTTGCCGGTAACGGCCAGGTACTTGTGCGTGAAGGAGTAGGTGTTGCCGAGCAGCCCCTCGGTCGCTGGAATGGTGATCGTCTCGCCGGTGGAGGCGCCGAAGGCGGTGAAGCCGCCGTACTGGGTGGTGTAGGCAACGCCGTTGCGGTAGGTGGTGGCCGTGGTCAACTTGCCGATCGGGTTCGTCATCCCGGCAACGGCGTTGTTGGTGTTGTCGTACTCCCACTTGCCGAACTGGTTGGCCGGCGACTGGTCCTTCTTCGCGGCGGTGAAGCTGCCGGTCCTCCGGTTGATCTTGTCGTAGACGTAGGAGACGGTCTTCTCACGCGAGTCGGTGATCTCGGTGATGTTGCCGACGCCGTCGTACGTCGTGTTGCTGGTGCCGGCGACCGGGTCCGTCTTGCTGGTGACCCGGCCGAGCAGGTCGTACTGGTTCTTCCAGTCGGCGCCGCTCGCGTCGGTCAGGAACGCCTGGTTGCCCCGATCGTCGTAGCCGTAGCTGGTGGCGGTGGTGGTGCCACCGGTCATCCGGAAGGTGCCGGTGAACGCGTTCGCCGGGCTTACCAGGGCGGGCGCGGCGGTGTACTCGAGCAGCGTGGTGGCCCGGCCCATCGGATCGGTGACGGCAGTGGTGACGGTGCCGCCCGGCGGCGGGATCACCGTGGTGCGGTCACCGTTGTAGACCGTGCGGGTCGACGAGACGACCAGGTTGTCGCGGGCGCTCTCGGCAAGGATCACCCGGCCCGCGCCGTCGTAGGTGTTTCTCGTCTGGTTGAGCACCTTCTTGGCGAGGTCCGGCGCGTACACCGGGGTCGTTCCGGGATCCCGCTCGGCGTCCCACCAGCCGTTGTAGGTTTCCGTCACCCAGCCGCGGCTGTCGTAGAAGGTGTCGGTGATCATGCGACCGCCGGCCGGTGTCGTGGTCTGCGTCTGCCGGGGACGCAGTTGCGCGTCGTAGATCTGGGTGGAGATGGCGTACCCACCGGAGTTGTTCAACGTCTCGATGGTGGTGGCGCTCGGACCAGTCTTCTGAACCAGGTAGGTGTAGCGATAGTGGGGTGAGCTGCTGGTCGCCCGGGAGGCCGCCCAGACCGCCTTGACCCTGCCGAGCGCGTCGTACTGGCGGGTGGTCACCACATTGTTGACGTCGTTGCTCACCGTGGTGAGGTTGCGCATCGGTGTGACCGTCGTCGAGGCGGAATGCCCCTCGGCGTTGGTGGTCTTGACCGCAACGGTCAGACCGAGCGAGTTGTCGGTATATGTGGTCCGGCTGACGTTGCCGTTCGCGTCGTAGGTGGCGACGGCCCGTCCGTAGCTGTCGAACTCGGCACGGTCGGTGGTCTGGTAGACGTAGGCGCCGGACTTGTAGTCCTCGGCCTGGCGCACCATCGTGACCGTGCCCCGGGTCGGCACCTTGGTCTGCGGGAAGGTCTCATCGAACTCGGGGTCGTCGTAGTAGGTCCGCGTGTGGGAGACAACCTGGCGGGGCCGATCGACGTTCGCCGGGGCGGTCAACGTGTTGACGCTGCCGGGAACGGTGGCAGGCGACCCCTGGGAGTAGCCGCCGCAGGCCACCGACACGGTCTCGACCTGGCTGATCAGACCGGTGATGTTGGCGGCGGTGTTCGCCGGTGCGTACTTCGTGGAGGTGCAGCGGTCGTAGGCGGCGTTCACCGGCACGGTGTGGTCATAGGAGTGCGTGATCAGCCCGAAGGTCGGCGAGTTGACGTTTGTGTCGTACGTGGTGTCGGTCTGGCTGTAGCGCCAGGTGGTGGTCTCGGACGAGGTGACCGCCTGCCGGTTCCACTTCTGGACCTGCCCCATCTTGTGAGCGGTCAGCGCGGGCAGGCCGACACGCGCACGAGTGGCGGTGGCGTCAGACACCCAGTAGGACATCACCGAGGAGGACTCCACCGGGCCGTTGTCGCCGCGATGGGTGGTTGTTTCCAGCTCCCGCCCGGCGAGCTGGTCGAGGTCCTCGTGCTGCCCACCCGCGGAGTCCGTCACCCTGACCACGGTGCTGTTGTTGTTCTTGGACATGCCGCGGTAGTAGGTCGAGACGGACAACGTCTGTGCGTCGTTGACCCCGTCGCCGTTGCGGGTCTCGACCTTGCCGTACCCCCGGAACTGACCGTAGGTGCGGTACTTGGCCTTGACCACCTCGTTGTCGTCGTAACGCCAGGCGGCGCCACCGACGTAGTTGTAGCTGGTCGAGGTCTGCCGGGCACCACCCGTGGGATCGGTGGCGGTCACCCGAGTGACGGCGTACTTGTGGAACCAGTCGAGTTTCGGCGTGGTCAGACCGTCCGGCGTCCAGTAGACCGGATAGCAGGAGCGCGTGTTCGACTCCGGCGCGACGGTGACCGGCGCGGTACACGGGACCGGCAGTTCGTAACTAGCGGTGATCTTGGATCCGGTCTCCGTGGTGACCGTTTCGATGCGCTGCCGGTAGAACGACGGGAAGCCGCCGGCGGTGTCGACCCGGTTGGCGAGTTTCTTCCCCGTGAAGGACACGGACGGCAGGGTGATCGACGTCGTCGATCCGCCCGAGGTGAGGTCGTGCCCGGTGCGGGTGATGGAGTCGAGCCACAGCGTGGGCGCGGTGCCGTCGCCCGTTGCCGGCATCGTCTGCGCCAGTGTGTAGGTGTCGACCGGCAGGTGCTTGCGGGCGGTCAGGTCGTACTGCTGGGTCTGGATGGAGGTGAGCCGCACCGTGGAGAAGAACGACGGGCTCCAGGACTTGCAGTCGGTGTCCTTGGCGCAGACCAGGTCGTAGGGAACGTCGGGCCAGTTGGCCTTCGTGGATTCGTTGAGCGGCTTGCAGGTGCCGGAGAGGCAGCGGTCGTCGGTGTTGAACACGACCCGGTTCGGCACGGTGCCGTAGGCACCGCCGTCGCTGAAGCCGTAGTCGACGCGGGCGAGGCTGCTGTCGCGGATGTAGGGGACGTCCGTTGCGCCCTCGTTGCGCCCGTAGTAGTTGACGTCCTGGTTGTAGAAGTAGGCCATCGCATTGCCGTGCGGGTCCTTGACGTAGTCGAGGTTCCACCGGTGAGCCATGGTGCAGACGGACGCGTCGAACCCCGCGCTGTCGTAGCAGGGGTCATCCGAGTGCGGGGAGTAGACCGGGCCGTAGTCGACGGACTTGGTCTCCGGCTTGTCGGAGGACCAGCCCGGAAGGCGGTTGCGTCCGAACTCGTAGATCGTTCCGTCGGGCTCGGTCACCCGCCAGTACTCGGTGTTGTAGGTGCCGCTGCCGTTGTTCGACCCGGTGACCCGGGTGACGACCGAGCCGTTGTCACTCTGGAGCTTCCAGACCTTCTTGTTCACGTCCCAGATCAGCGACGTCGACGAGCCGTTCAGCGACAACGTCAGGATCGGCCCGGCGTAGCAGCGGTCGTACGTCTTCTTCGGCGACGGGCTGCCGCCCGGGTTGTCCTTGCACGAGACGAACGTCTGCTCGACGTAGTTTCGCGGCGTCGACCAGCCGTCGCCGGCCCAGGACGCCTGCGCGTTGGTGGCGACGGTCTGCCCGTCGACGGCGCTCGAGTCGTAGGAGAGGGCGATCTGCGGCGCGAGCTTCGACCGCGACGGCGGCAGGGTCACCGGGTACGAGTAGCTGAACGATCCGGTGCTGCCACCGGCGCTCCACGATCCGGAGGGCTTGAGGTCGGTCGCGGCGTAGGTGCCGCCCTTGCCGCCTTCCTCCCCCGCGCCGGCGACTGCGGCGACGAGCATCTGCGCGCCGGTCTTCGACACGCCGGCCTCCACCGGGATCTCGGCGGAGACGGTCCTGGTGGCGGTGTCGTTCGTGGACGGCAGCGGCTGCTGCTTACGGCACTCGGCGCGCTGCGGGGTGTCCAGCGCGCAGGCCGGCAGCCGCACCAACTTCAACCGCAGACCGTAGTTCCCGCCGTACGCCTCGGCGAAGGAGTCGTAGTCCACGCCGATCCGCACGTTGCCGGTGGTCTTCGCCGAGGAGTTTGCCTGCGGCGTGACGCCCACGAGCAGTCCGTCGACGCCGGTCGCGGTGGCGGCGGCGCGGTCGAGTACACGCACGTCCAGGCGCTGCGGACCGGTGTAGGCGGCACGTCCCTCCGCCACCGGGCTCACCCAGACCGGGGTACCCGCCGCGCGGGCCTTGGACGCGCCGGACGAGGTCTTCGCGACGCCACTCAGGTCGACCTGCGCGGCGGCTGCCCGCGGCCAGGTCGTCCTGGTCGGTTTGAAGCTCATCCTGGCGTCGTTCCGGGGTGCCACGAACCGGCTGGGCAGAGGCTTCACCCCGTCGACCGACCTGCCCGGCGACGGGACCGGTGGCCGGGCCACAGTCGGTGCGGCTGCGGCGGGCGTGCCGACCAGCACCCCCGCCGCGACGATTGCGGTGACGACTGACGTGACCAGCCGCCTGCGACCCGTGACGAGCCGCGATCCCCCGTGCCTGAGCATGCGTGTCCCAACCTGAGTACGGATGAGGTGACCACACGGGTCATCGATGTCGCTCACCCCCGTGGCGCGATCAATGTGCCATGTCTCGGACCGATACAAGATCACGAATTGGTAACACGGGGCCGTTGGCACCGGCGCAAAAGCATCGCAGCAAGTGCGAAAGGGACAGCAGGCTGTAACGAAGAACATTCCCCGAGTCGGGTTCCGCTGGTTCACTGTGCCCGCCATCGGACGCGCGTCCGCGCGTCCCTCGACACGGGGGAGATTTCGTCATGCCCGCAATCCGGCCTACACGCCGAACGAGGGCCGCCTCGTTCGCGACTGCGGCCATCCTTGTCGTCAGCACCGGCGCCGTCTGGCCGGGCGCGATCGTCTCCGCGTCACCGGACGGCTACGCCGGCGCGCCGGTGCCGGCCGGCGCCGTCGACGCCCCGCTGGGCGTCGAGAAGGCGTTGGCCCACGCACGCCGGACCGGGAAGTCCGTAGAGGCGACCGCGACCGGCACGTCCACCTCCGTCGTCACGGCCCTGCCCAACGGTCAGGTTCGCCTGACCCAGCACGCCACGCCCATGCGGAAGATGGTCGGCGGCACGTGGAAGGACCTGGACGCGACACTGGTCCGGCAACCGGACGGCTCCATCGCTCCCAGGCTGACGACCAGCGAGGTGAGCATCTCCCCCGGCGGTTCAGCACCGCTGGCCGAGCTGACATCCGGTGACCGCACCCTCGCCGTGGACGCACCCGTGCCGCTCCCCGCGCCGGCGCTGTCCGGCCCGACCGCCACCTACCGGCAGGTGCTGCCCGACGTCGACCTGGTGGTCAGGGTCGACCGCAACGGCGGCTTCTCCCACGTCTTCGTGGTGCACACACCGAAAGCCGCCGCCAACCCGGCACTCCGAACTCTGACTCTCGGAACCAAGGCGAACGGATTCACCCTCGACGTCGACGGCACCGGCAACATCGCCGGCCGGGACCGGGCCGGCGCCACGGTACTGTCCGCGCCCGCGCCGATCATGTGGGACTCGAGCGCGTCCGGGGCCAGCGGCCCGGCCGCCCGCAGCGCCCCGAACTCGACCGCCGCCGCGCCCGGCCGGGCCGCACGGACGGCGCCGATCAAGGTACGCATGCAGGGCCGGCAGCTTCACCTCACTCCGGATCAGGCCCTCCTGACCGGCCCGAAGACGACGTACCCGGTGTACATCGACCCGACGTTCAGCTGGACGCCCGCCGGATCGTCCCGGGGCGGCTGGGCCAGCATCTCCTACCAGCACCAGTCCACGAACTACTGGATGACCACGCCTGATCCGGCCGACCGGATGCAGGTCGGCAACTCGGGCGTACAGCGCTCGAACACGCTGATCAACTTCTCGATCCCGGTGAGCACCCTGACCAACGCCGAGATCAACTCAGCGCTTTTCAAAATCACGAACACGCGGTCGTGGAGTTGCGACCCCAAGCAGGTGAACGTCTACGCGCCCAACACGGTCTTGAGCAGCAGCAACGCCACCTGGAACTTCTGGGAGGGCCAGAGCGCCGGGCCGCTGGCCGCGTCCAAGAGCTTCGCCTACGGATACAGCGGGTGCGCGGCGAACGGTGTGTCCTTCGACGTCAAGGCCCAGATCCAGCGGGACATCAGCGACAACCACAAGACTCGCACCCTGTGGTTGAAGGCGGCGAGTGAGGCGAGCGACCCGCAGAGCTGGAAGGAGTTCCTGGAGACGAGCCCGACGCTCGAGATCCAGTACAACCACAAGCCAAACAAGCCCGCCGGTCTGACCACCTCGCCGAAGACCACCTGCGCAGGCGGGTCGACTGTCGGCGACGCCTCCGTCTCCCTCTACGCGCCGGTGTCCGACCGCAACGGCGGCGTCCTCGGGGTGTCCTTCCGGGTCACCCGCAAGAGCGACGGTGCGGTGGTCGCGACTTCCGATCCGAACAAGCTGACCTCCGCCTCCGGTGCCACGTCGGTACTCGTGGTCTCACAGGCCACCCTGCGCCAGTACGCCGGCTACACCGGTCCGGGCACCGGAGCGGTCACGGCCTTCACCTGGAGGGTCCAGGCCACCGACTTCCGTACGGCGAGCGACTGGTCGGACACCTGCACGTTCAACTTCGACCCGACCCGCCCTGGTCACCCCGAGGTGACGAAGCCGACGGAGGCGGTCATCGGCCAGCCGACGAGCTTCACCATCACGGCGGCCGGGGGCACCACCCCGAGTGGCTACCTCTACCAGCTCAACGCCGGCGCGCCGGTCCAGGTGGCGAACGCCGGCGCCGACGGCACCACGGTGACGATCCTCCCCACCCGCTACACCAACACGCTCACCGTCACCAGCCTGTCCCCCGGCGGCAACATCGGCGACTCCGAGAGCGTGACCTTCAACGCGGATCCGGCGGCCCTGGCTGCTGACGGTGACATGACCGGGGACGACGTGCCCGACCTGGTCGCCACCGGCGGCGTGAACGGGCTGCCGGCCGGACTCTGGCTCACCGAGGGCGGGTCGGACGGGCCACCCGCACCCGCGACGAACATCGGGGCCAAGGGCAACGGCCTGACGAAGCCCGGATCCGCCCGGGACTACGACGGCGCACAAGCCGTCACCGGTCGGTTCTCCGGCTACGCGCTGCAGGACGTGCTCGTCTACTACACCTCCGGGCCGTTCGCCGGCGGCGGCACTGTGCTTCGCACGAACGGCGACGGGTCGGTCATCCAGCCGTCCGCGGACGACACCCAGTACACGATCCAGCGCGAGGCCCTCACCGACGAGGCTGGGGAGTCGCCGTTGCAGGTGGCCAACGCCGGTGACGCCCGGGGCACCGGATCGTGGCACAACGATCTCATCGGGACCAGCGGAAACGACTCCGTCGGCTACTCGCTCACCTACTACCCGTCGACCGGTGCCGGGATGTTCCAGCAGGTCACCCGCACCTCAGCCACCACACCGGACGGCGGCGTCGACTGGAACAACTGGACCATCGCCACGGCGCAGGTGACCACCAGCACCGGCACGAGCACGGCGATGTTCCTCTGGAAGCGCAGTACCGGCGCACTTCACCTCTGGACCGGCATCGGCATCGACATCGACAACGGCCAGATGACCTATACCCCGTACGTGATCGCCGCGTCGGGCTGGAACACCGGCGCGGCCGTGCGCCTGCGTGCCGCCGACGTGAACAACGACGGACACCCGGATCTCTGGGCGATCGGTGACGGCGGCCTGAGCAAGATCTGGCGGGTCACCGGCCTGGCCGGCACCGCGGGGACCATAACCGCCGACACCGATCGCAAGATCGTCACCGCTGACCACGCCTGGCACTTCGGCGAAGCGACGGAAGGACCGGCGAGCGCCGTTCCGGCGCAGGACGCGGTCGGTAGCCTGGCGGCGACGGGTAGCGGGGCGGCGGCTTGGCACTCCGGCGACCTGTTTGATCCGAGCATCGACCTCGACGGCGTCGACAGCACTCTGACCACGCCCTCGTCGGCGGTGACCACCAATGCCGAGTTCTCGCTGTCGGTCTGGGCGAAGCCGGACGCCAGCGGCGGCACCGTCGTCTCCCAGGACGGCGTCAACACCGCGAGCTTCAGGTTGTGGGCCGAGGCGAGCGACAACTCCTGGCGGTTCGCCATGTCGCGCAGCGACGTCGCGAGCCCGGTCTGGGACACGGTCAGCAGTGGTGCCAACACCGTACGGCTGGGCGCCTGGACGGAGTTGACGATCACGTTCAAACCGGCCGGCGGAAACCTCAGCAGCATGTACCTCTACGTCAACGGACGCGGTGTCGGTTCGGCGGCGCACTCCACCACCTGGCACGCGGACCGGAGCATGCGCTTCGGCGGCACGCGCACCGGAAGCGCATCCGTCGGCAGCTACTTCAACGGTCAGTTGTCCACGGTCCAGACGTGGAAGTCGGTGGTGCTCAGCCCGAGTCCGGCCCAGCACGACCTGACCGGCGACGGCAAGCCGGACATCGTCACCGCCGACTCGGCCGGCAACCTCTACCTCCGGCCCCACACCGGCGGCACCGGCATGTCCACCTTCGGCACGCCGGTGAAGATCGGTGTCGGCTGGGGAAGCCTGCGTTGGGACATCTACGACTGGACCCAGGACGGGCTCGCCGACGTCATGATGGTCGACACGGTCGGCGACCTGTGGGCGTACCCGAACGCCAGCGGTGCGCCCAGCTCAGGCAGACGTGCGCTGGTCGGTTCGATGTGGGGCGACTACACCCACGCGACAGGTAACGCGAACCGCGCCGCGAAGCCGGATCACTTCGGGATCAAGAACTCGACCGGCGAACTGTTCTACTACCCGAACGGCTGCTGCAAGGTCCTGGTGGGTCGCTCCGGGTGGTCGAACTACCGCATCTACCCGGCCGACTTCAACCGGGACGGACTCGACGATCTCATCGCTATCGATCCGGCGGGTGACATGTTCTGGTACCCGAACACCGGCCAGGCCGGACAGCTGATGTTCGGCGCCCGCAAGCAGATCGGCAACTACTGGAGTCAGTTCCGGGTCGCTGTCGCCGACATCAACACCGACGGCCTCCCAGATGTTCTCGGTGTCGACTCGAGTGGGAACGCGTGGGTCTACACCGGCCGCCCCGACGTGAGCTTCAACAACCGCTACCAGGTGGCCAGCGGCTGGACCACCACGGTGGTCAAGTCGATCGGCTGAGCCGGACGGAAAGAAATGCGGTGCCCGGCGGTGAGGACCGCCGGGCACCGGATCACCGTTTGTGAAGCGGCAGGAGCATACGGCGACCGTCAGCGGGCGGGGGTCTCGTCCCGGGCGGGGTAGCCGAGGATTTCCGCGAGGTCACCGGCCGCCTTCGTGTACGCGGCGTAGATGTCGTCGTCGAAGTGGTTGCGCCAGTCGCCGGACGCGCCCTTGCGGTAGTGGGAGATCCGCCCCGGGGTCTCTTTCGACTTCTTCATCTTGGTGAAGCTGTAGCGGGCCAGCAGGGCCTCCAGCTCGGCCGGCGGCAGCGTGATCCCGCAGTGCCGCATGAGCTGGTCGACCTCCTCGGTCTGCCGCTCGCCGGTCAGGTCCTCGTAGCGGAACAGCCGGAACGTCTCGTCGGCCGGCGCGACCGCCCAGGAGCGCATCTGCCCGAACTGCTTCTTGTCGCGCAGCCGGTCGATGACGTAGAGCATGCCCTCCTTCTTCGGCAGTTCCTGGAGGGCCTTTCGTGCCTGCGGGATGTCTCCCATCGGGGCGTGCGAGTTGCGCAGCGAGAAGTAGCTCGACACGACCACGTCGCGCGGGTCGCGGATCACGAAGAACGCGCGGTAGCTGCCGGCCTTGGGCACCGCCTCGAATCGCTTGTGGGAGAGGAAGATCGCCAGGCCCACACGGCCGGCCGGCACCGGCGCGGTCGCCCCGCCGGCGTAGAAGCGCGGGTCGTAGGGCAGCAGGCCGCAGTGGCGGTAGACGGCCGGATCGCTGAACAACGCCTTGATCCACTGGCTGCCGGTCTTGCGGACGGTGCAGTGGAAGATGTTGTCGAACTCGCTGCGTGCCACCACCGGAACGGTGAGTCGCATGCGGGCGTTGCGCGCTTCCATCTGCGCCCGCCGGGCCTTGACGCGCAGAGAATTCGGCGAATTGTGCTTGGCGAATTCGACGGCCCGATTAATCATTTCCCAACCTCATCCGGACCCCGCGGAGCAGGGGCAGCACGAACACCTTTCCGCACGTCACGCAGGTGAAGTCCGCAGACTTCGCCTGCTCCGCCCCGCGCCCCGACGCGCCGCTAGGAATATCCCCGACGGTCCGATTAATGTCAATCCCGGGATGCTGGGAGAACGCTGAAAGTCTACAATTCCAGTAGGAATTTCGGAATAAGTGTGACGGGGCGGCAGCGGCATCCGCCCACCGGCACAATGACCGCCGTGCTCAAAGCCACCCGCGCTCTGCTGACGTCACTCGATCCGCTGTCCCACCACGAGCGAACCCCCCGGCTGGTGGCGTGGGCGCGCACCGCGCCCGACCGCGCCCAGGTCTGCGCCGACCTGCGCGGACACGGCACCTACGAGCGGCGTCTCGCGCTGCTCGCCGCACTGTCCACCCAGGACACCGAGGCCGTCCTGGCCGCGACGCACGACCCGGAGCCCTCGATCGGCGTCGCCGCGCTGACCGCTGCCGTGCGCTCCGGCGTGACCCCCGGCGGCCTCACCGACCGGCCGGCGAACGCGCGGCGGCGGGTCTACCGGGCGC